>JAFNAU010000043.1 GCA_017860335.1 Bacteroidota bacterium | reverse complement strand
GAGCTGGGATGCGACAGAATTCTGACATCCGGTCAGCAACCCAAAGCAGAACAGGGCATTGATTTGCTGAAACAACTCATCAACCTGGCTGATAAACGGATCATAATAATGCCCGGAAGTGGCATCAACGAAAATAACATCGCATACATTGCACACGAAACAGGAGCTACCGAATTTCATCTTTCGGCGCGAAGCCCCAGGCTAAGTCAGATGCAGTACCGCAACCCGAACGTATCAATGGGTGGCAAAGGAATTGAAATCAATGAATACGAGCAAAACACCACCGATGCGCTGAAAGTAAGCAAAACACTTGAAAATCTTAATAATCAACTAATATAAAACTATCATGAGACTTAAAACATTCAAAATTCTTATTCCGTTAATGCTTGTAATGCTGAGTGGCCTGACCCTTAAAGCTACCGAAGCTAACTTCCGGGTAATTCCGCTGCCCAATGAAATTAAAAACACTAATGCCGGTGCATTTAATCTGAATGCTACTACCCGCATAATCTACCCGAAAGGGAATGAAATGATGAAAAAAAATGCCGAATTCCTGTCGGATTACCTGAAAGAAATTACAGGTATCAAACTGGCTGTAAGCAATTCCGGTTCGAAATCAAATGCCATCATACTTGAGAAAGGATTGAAACATGCAAATCCGGAAGCCTATAAACTGACTGTAACCTCAAAAAACATCATCATTGCTGGAGCAGGTGAAGGAGGCGTATTCTACGGCATCCAGACTTTACGCAAAGCCACACCCATCGGCACGACTAAGATAAGCTATCCGGCCGTTACCATTCTCGATTCGCCGCGCTTCGTTTATCGCGGTATGCATCTCGATGTGGCACGCCATTTCATGTCGGTTGATTTTGTAAAGAAATATATCGACATTCTGGCATTGCATAACGTGAACACCTTCCACTGGCATCTGACCGAAGATCAGGGATGGCGCATTGAAATAAAAAAATATCCGAAACTGACTGAGATTGGTTCTATGCGTACAGAAACAGTTATCGGGCATAATACTGGCAAATTCGATGGAAAACCCCATGGAGGTTACTATACACAGGAACAAATCAGAGACATCGTTGCCTATGCTCAGGCTCGTTACATCACAATCATTCCCGAAATAGACCTTCCCGGACATATGCTGGCAGCTCTGGCAGCTTACCCCGAATTCGGATGTACAGGCGGACCTTACGAGGTAGAAAAAACCTGGGGTGTCTTTGACGATGTACTCTGCCCCGGTAAAGAAAAAACATTTACCTTTCTGGAAGATGTTCTGACTGAAGTAATGGCACTTTTCCCTTCAAAATACATCCATATCGGCGGTGACGAATGCCCGAAAGTACGCTGGACTAAATGCCCCGATTGTCAGGCAAAAATTAAGGAACTCGGTCTGAAAGACACCGAAAAACATAAAAAAGAATTTTACCTGCAAAGCTACGTGACCGAGCGAATCGAAAAGTTTCTGAACAAAAACGGACGCAGCATCATCGGCTGGGACGAAATTCTGGAAGGCACCCTGGCACCCAACGCAACGGTGATGTCGTGGCGCGGTATCGAAGGGGGAATAGAAGCTGCTAAAATGGGACACGATGTGATTATGACACCCAACAGTTACATGTATTTCGATCACTACCAAAGTTCCGATACAGAAAATGAACCGATAGCTATCGGAGGTTTTTTACCCGTAGAACGTGTTTACAGCTACGAACCGTTACCTGATACGTTGACTCCCGAACAAAAGAAACATATTCTGGGCCCTCAGGCAAATATATGGACTGAATACATCCCCGATAGTAAGCAGGTGGAATACATGCTGCTACCACGACTGGCAGCACTTTGTGAAGTTCAATGGACACAACCCGAAAAGAAAGACTACACCAGTTTCATTGCCCGCCTTCCGCACATGATTCAGCTCTACGATCTGTACAAACTCAATTACGCTACACATGTATTTGATATTCAGGCTAATTTAACACCAAAACCAGAAAAAGGAAGTCTCGAAGCCTCCTTCAAAACCATCGACAATGCACCGGTTTATTATACGCTCGACGGTTCGGAGCCAACAACAAAATCCAGTCTTTACAGCGATCCTGTCAGTCTTAATCAGAATGGAACAATTAAAGCAAAAGCTTTTCGGACCAATGGCAAAGACAGCCGTACATTTACCCAAACGGTCAACCTGAATAAGGCCAGTCTGAAACCCATTAAACTACTCACAAAACCTGCACGTAATTACGGTTACACAGGTGCCTCCCTGCTCAACGACGGTCTTTCCGGAAAAGGAATCAACTATAAAACAGGACGATGGATCGGTTTCTCGGGAGATAATCTGGAAGCAGTAATCGATCTGCAGAAACCTACTGAAATATCCAGAGCTTCCATTAAAAACTGTGTGGTTACCGGTGACTGGATACTTGATGCACAGGCATTTACAGTAGAAGTTTCGAACGACGGAGAGAACTTCACTTATGCTGCGGGTCTGGAAACAAATCCATCAGACAAAACCGAGCACTGGAAAGGTATAGTAACGCACATGGTTACATTTCGCCCTGTCACAACCAGGTACGTAAAAGTAACCGTAAAACCTTTTACTGCATTTCCGGCATGGCATGGTGGAGATGGCAAACCTTATATTTTCGTAGATGAAATAAGCGTAGATTAAAAAACATTCAACATTTAATTAATGAGACTGATACAAAAAAATGTGTCAGTCTCATTAATTTTATTCAAGAAGTAAAAGTCATCCATCAAAAAAACAATCTGATAATCTGACAATAAATCACTAAAAACAGGGATGATTAGTTATTTCATTTTAGAGAAAATGAATCCTGAAATCTACCTTCACGATTTCCCTCCAAACAGGTTGAATGGCATTTGATAATAAAACAGAAAAGTTCAGCTAAAATCTTGTTTTTTTCTTAATAAAAGTTCCCCATCCCGTTTCAATTGTTCAATATTGATTATTTTTGTAAAAAAATAATTGATGGAACTTTACGAAATATTCAAAAAACATCCTGTAATATGTACCGATAGCCGGAATTGTCCGGAAGGTTCACTGTTTTTTGCACTGAAAGGCGATAACTTCGACGCGAATGCCTTTGCACTTTCGGCGCTCGAAAAGGGTTGCGCCTATGCCGTGATAGACGACAAACAATACGCTGTGGATGAACGATTTATTCTTGTCGATAATGTGCTGAAAACCCTGCAGGATCTGGCGTGTCACCATCGCCGTCAACTGGGAACTACCATTATCGGAATTACAGGAACCAACGGTAAAACCACCACCAAGGAACTTATTGCAGCCACACTCAAACAAAAATACAAGATTCATTTCACAGAAGGTAACCTGAACAATCATATCGGGGTACCTCTGACACTGCTTCAACTCACTGCAGAACACGAACTGGCAGTCGTCGAAATGGGTGCCAATCATCCGGGTGAAATAAAAGTACTGGCAGATATTGCGCAACCTGATTACGGAATCATTACCAACGTTGGTAAGGCTCATCTGGAAGGTTTCGGTTCATTCGAAGGAGTCATGAGAACCAAAGGCGAACTTTACGACTACATTTATAAAAGCGGGGGAAAGATTTTTCTGAATACCGGAAATGCCTTTCTAAACTCCATGTCGAAAAAAGCAAAATTCATCAGCCCGGACAGAATTCTGTCGTATGAACTCGGCAGCAACCTGAAAGGCCATGTGGCAGTTGGTAAAACACTTTCGTGCAATCCGCTGCTCCACCTGAAAGGCCAGACTAAGGAAGGTGATTTTGAAATCCGGACTCAATTAATTGGAATGTACAACGCCGAAAATGTATTGTCGGCAGCCACCATCGGAACACATTTCGGGGTGAGTAATGAACTGATAAAAAAAGGTCTGGAAGAGTATATTCCCCGGAATAACCGGTCGCAGTTAACCATCAGCGAACACAATAAAATCATTGCCGATGCCTATAACGCTAACCCGACGAGTATGCATGCTGCCATCCTGAATTTTGCACAGATGGATGTACCCGAAAAAACACTCATATTGGGCGATATGCTCGAGCTTGGCAAACAATCGGCCGATGAACATCAGAAAATTGCAGATCTGCTGAAAGATAAAGGATTTTCTTCCGTTTACCTGGTAGGAAAAAGTTTTCAGGCCACCAAAAGCTATTTTAGAAAGTTCGCCGACATCGGGGCGCTTATCGACGAAATCCGCGAAAACCCGCTGCAAAACCGATTTATACTGGTGAAGGGTTCGCACGGCATTCATCTCGAAAAAATACTGGAATTGATTTAATTACATATACATTAGCTCGAAAAAATGGAAAAGAAAAAAATGACCATATTACTGGTTGCTTTGGGTGTTGTGATTGCGGCACTGATAGCCGGTTTGTTATACACGATGAACGCATCGTCGGAAAAAGATGAACAAATTGCAGCAACTGAAGAAATGATAACTTCTGAAAAACAACAACTGGAAACCGAATATAAAGATCTGGCAGGGGAATACGACGGATACACCATGACCATCCACAACGATTCGCTGCTGAAACTTTTCAACGAAGAAAAAATAAAGGTAAATAAACTGCTGGAGGAACTCAAAACCACTAAAAGCTCGAACGCCAAACGCATCATCGAACTAAAAAAAGAACTTGCCGCCCTGCGCAAGGTGATGGTTCATTATGTCAATCAGATAGATTCGCTTAACCTGCAAAACAAACGGCTTACCAACGAAAACTACGAAGTTCGTCAGAAGTATGCCTCTGCATCGGCTACAGCAGAACAACTTTCGAAAGAAAAAGAAAGTCTGAATGAAGTAGTAACCCGGGCCGCCATTCTCGAAGTGTATAATTTCAGCATGACGCCGCTCGACAAACGCAACAAAAAAACCGACCGGGCATCCAAAATCACCACACTCCAGTTCAATTACACCATCGGGAAAAACATTACCGCTACTCCGGGACAGAAAACGGTTTACGTGCGCCTCACCCGCCCCGACGATGAACTGATGACAAAAAGTAACGATACCTATTTCACTTACGAAAATAAACAGATAGCCTGCTCGCTCAGCAAGGATTTTGAATACAGCGGCGAAGCCCGTAATGACGTACTATACTGGAAAGTAGAAGAAATCCTGCAAATCGGGAACTACCGCGCTGACTTCTTTGCCGACAACAACAGGATAGGTACATTTACCTTCCGGATTGAAAAAAAATAGTATCTTTACAGTCAGATAAAATGAATATATTCCGATGACTGCAGAGTCCCGAAAATTTGGCATTGCTGCCGGAAAAATAGCTTTCGATGAAAAGCACCGAAGCACGATAAAATTCAACATATCGCGCTACGAGGCTGCTTTTGCCAAAGGTCTGGCACGTTACAGAGACGCGAACAGTGCAAAAAATACTGCCGCTGCCATCAAACGGGATGTTCTGAAAAACTGGGATAAATACCTGCTTGAGTTTGAGAAAAACATAACAGCCAACGGCGCGGAGGTGCTTTGGGCTGAAAATGAAGCTGAAGCCACTGCATATATCCGGAAAATACTTACCGAAAACGAAGCCCGTTTGCTAGTGAAAAGTAAATCGATGACCACCGAAGAAATTGAACTGAATGAAACAGCAAAAAGTCTGGGTGTCGAATCAGTTGAAACAGACCTGGGTGAATTCATCGTGCAGGTTGCCGGCGAAAGGCCTTATCACATCGTTACTCCGGCCATGCATAAGTCAAAAAAGGACATTGCCGTGCTTTTCAACGAAAAATTCAACACACCAGCCGACAGCACTCCCGAAGAGCTGACCGACTACGTAAGAGGAGTTCTGAGAAAAAAATATACGGCAGCCGAAGTCGGAGTAACCGGAGCCAACTTCCTGATAGCCGATGCCGGAGGCATTTCGGTAACGGAGAATGAAGGAAACGGAATCATGTCCACAGCTTTCCCGAAAGTGCATATTGTGATAGCCGGTATTGAAAAAATTATTCCGAAAATGAGTCAGCTCGGAATATTTTATCCGTTGCTTGCAGCACACGGCACCGGCCAGCAGATTACAGCCTACAACAGCATTTTCACATCGCCCCGCAAATCAGGCGAGACCGACGGACCCGAAAAAATGTACGTAATTTTGCTGGATAACGGGAGAACAACTATATTTGCAGATGATGAAGCCTGTGAATCGCTGGCTTGCATCCGTTGCGGAGCTTGTCTCAATGGCTGTCCGGTTTATAAAACCATCGGCGGCTACACGTACGACAGTACCTACAGCGGACCAATCGGCTCTGTGATTACCCCTTTTTTGAAAGGATTTAAGGATTACTCGCATCTCAGTTTTGCTTCCAGTCTGTGCGGAAGATGCAACGAAGTTTGCCCTGTTAGAATTCCGCTCACCGACATCCTGCTTGCAAACCGCAGAAAAGCTGTCGAACAGGGACTAAGACCAAAAGCTGAGAAATGGGTGATGAAGGGTTACAGGTATATCAGTTCGAAGCGTGCGGGATTTGATTTTTTCCCTCCGGGACTGAAGAATATTGGAGTGATGCCGTTCAATTATATCGGCTGGGGACCTCACAGAACGATGCCTTCTTTTTCAAAAAAATCATTTTCGGAAACATACAGATATAAATATAAAAACTTAATTAAATAATGAAAACCAATTTTACGAAGAATATACTGATATTGCTGGGAATTTCAGTTTTTTCTTTTTTATTTACTTCCTGTGAAAAAGAAGATAAATATATTGACTGGAAAGTACTGAATGAACGCTGGCTTGAACAACATAAGAATGATCCCGGATTTAAGGTAACAGAATCGGGCTTATGCTACAAGGTAATCCGGCTGGGTAATCCGAATGACCGTAAAGCCACATCGACAAGCTTTATCAATGTAAACTACGAAGGCAAACTGATAAACGACTCCATATTCGACGAAAGCGAACAATATCAAAACTATTTGTCGAACATGATTAGCGGATGGCAGGAAGGCGTCATAAAAATGCATACCGGCGACATTTATCAGTTTTATATTCCCTGGGAACTGGGTTACGGTAAAGATGGTTCCGGAAGTATTCCGCCTTATTCCACACTTATATTTCAGGTAGAGTTGGTAAACTCAATGGATTAAAAAAAACGCCATGAAACGCGCGGGTTTTATACTGCTTTTTGGTCTGATGCTGGGATTTATTTCTGCTCAGGAATATACCGTTGAAAGTGTTCCCAATCCGATTACACTCAATGCTCATCATTATGTAAGCAATCCGGACGGCATACTCAGTGAAAGCACCGTAAACACCCTGAACGTTAAACTGGACAGTCTGGCACAAACCAACGGTGCTCAGGTTGCTGTGGTTGTTCTCAACTCCATTGGATATGAAGACATTAACAACTTCGCCTGGAGCCTTTTCAACAAATGGAAAATTGGGAAAGAAAAAAAGGACAACGGACTGCTCGTTCTTTTTGTACTGGATCAGAAAAAAGTCCGTTTTGAAAACGGTTATGGTCTGGAGGGCGTCATTCCCGATGCTATTGCAAAACGTATTCAGACCACAGCCATGATACCCGAGTTCCGGAATGGAAATTACGATGCGGGGATGCTGACCGGAGTCATTTCTATTATTTCGGCAATTAATCGTGAACCGGTAGCTGAAGAAGTTGTGAAACCGGCTTTTCAATGGGATGAAGTACTTCCTTATGCCCTGGCAGCCTATATCTTGCTGTCGCTGCTAACATTTCTGTGGATCCGCAGCATAGTCAATCAGACAAAGAAGAACAACACGCTCACCAGCAACTTGTCGCGCTACAAAGTAATCAGGGAAAACAACAATTCTGTCGCTTCGATGGTCGGATTGTACCTCCCGCTGATAGCACTGGCTTTGATACTTTTCTTCGCAAGTGCCGTTTACCTCATCTTCCTGCTGCCTGTACCGATCACCGTGCTGCCGTCGTACCTCTACGGTCGTCGTCAGATGACTAAGGTTCGGCGCTCACCCATCCCCTGTAAAGTATGCGGAAATCAGATGCATATCCTTTCCGAAAAAGAAGATGACGCTCATCTCCGCCTTTCACAGCAGCTTGAAGAAGAACTGAAAGCTGTTGATTACGATGTGTTTGTATGTGAAAACTGCAAGGAAGAAGCAATTTTTACTCTGGATAAAAAAAGCCAGTACGAAACTTGTCCCCGATGCAACACTAAAGCTTTTATTCTGAATTCGAAAAGAATGATTGTGGCCCCAACTTATGTTCATGCCGGTACCGAACGCTTGACCTATAAATGCAAATTTTGCGGGTATCAGGAAAATAACAATCGCAACCTTCCACGCCTCAAACGCACAAACAGCGGTTTCTTCGGTGGCGCGGTTGGCGGAGGCATGTTCAGCGGTGGTGGCGGTTTTGGAGGCGGCGGAGGAAGCTTCGGAGGTGGCATGTCGGGTGGAGGTGGTGCTACCAGTGGCTGGTAGGTTTTATTGCACTTAAAATGAATTTATGCATTATTAATTATAAATTTTAATTTTATGAAGAAGACAGGTATCATCATTATTATCGTACTCGCAGCTATTCTTTTTTTATGGGGAATGGGAAGCTACAACGGGTTGGTTAATTCGCAGGAAAATGTCAAATCACAATGGGGAAATGTAGAAAATCAATATCAGCGTCGTGCTGACCTGATCCCTAACCTGGTGGAAACTGTGAAAGGTTATGCAACACACGAAAAATCGACATTCGAAGAAGTAATTGCCGCCCGCGCTAAAGCAACTCAGATTACCATTGATCCCACCAACCTGACACCCGAAAAACTTCAGGAATTTCAGGCTGCGCAGGGTCAGTTGGGCAGTGCGCTTGGTCGTTTAATCGCTGTTGCTGAAAATTATCCCGAACTGAAAGCAAATCAGAATTTTCTCGAACTGCAGGCTCAGCTCGAAGGTACCGAAAACCGCATATCGGTGGAACGGAATAAATTCATCGAAATGGCCAAAAAATACGATGTAGCTATCCGGCAATTCCCCAAGAATATTGTTGCCGGATTATTCAATTTTGAAAAAATCCCTTATTTTACCGCACAGGAAGGTGCCGAAAAAGCGCCTCAGGTAAAATTCTGATTTTCAATATAAAAACATAAACTTCAACCTGTCACCAAATGGCAGGTTGTTTAATATTTAAAATATGTCATACACTCCATCCCCCGACAGATATGCAAACTCTGTAGGATATAACTACTGCGGAAAAAGCGGTCTGCAACTGCCAAGATTGTCGATGGGACTTTGGCACAACTTCGGTGACGTAAATGATCTGACCGAAGCCCGAAAAATGCTTGAAACCGCCTTTGATAATGGTATCACACATTTCGACCTGGCAAATAATTACGGTACACCCTTCGGAAGTGCTGAGGCTAATTTTGGAAAAATACTGAAGGAGGATTTCGCCCGCTACCGCGACGAAATGATTATCAGTACGAAAGCCGGACACACGATGTGGGACGGACCGTATGGCGACTGGGGTTCACGCAAATATCTCATAGCCAGTCTGAACCAAAGTCTGAAACGTATGGGCCTGGATTATGTGGATATTTTCTATTCACATCGCTATGATCCGCATACTCCACTGGAAGAAACGATGGGAGCACTGTCGGATATGGTCAGACAGGGCAAGGCACTTTATGTTGGAATATCTAAATATCCGACTGACAAAGCCCGTCAGGCATACCGCATACTGGCTGATAATGGCACACCTTGTCTTATCAATCAGGACAGATACAACATTCTGACACGCGATATAGAACAAACGGTACTGCCACTGGCCAAAGAAAAAGGGATAGGTTTTATTGCATTTTCACCTTTAGCCCAGGGTTTGCTCAGCAACAAGTATCTGAAAGGAATACCTGAAAATTCACGGGCAGCTCAATCTTATGGGTTTTTACAGAAAGATCAGATTACTCCCCAACTTGTAAATAAACTCATTAAACTCAATGAATTCGCTAAAAAAAGAGGTCAAAGTCTTGCTCAGATGGCATTAGCGTGGTGTCTTCATGACAGTCAGGTTAATTCTGTTATCATCGGGACAAGCTCTGTGAATCAGTTGAAAGATAACCTTGGAGCTCTGAAAAACACTCATTTTACGGATGAGGAAATGTGGCTGGTTGGAGAAATTGCAGGATAATTTTTTACCGCATATTTAAATATTCGACACGGGTTAAACACAGTCCGTGTCGATTGTTTTTAAACCTGATTGTCAGTATTCAATTTTATCCTCTTTATCATCCCATAGCTTAAAAGCTTCTG
>JAFNAU010000211.1 GCA_017860335.1 Bacteroidota bacterium | reverse complement strand
TACCCATTCACCTACTTTCACATTATCGGAGTTACCGATGGTGATGGCCTGCAGGTTGTTGGCATCAATTTTCAGCAGTGCCAGGTCGGTCGAAGGGTCGGCTCCGATGAGCTTAGCTTTGAAAGTTCGCTTGTCGTTGAGGGTGACTTCTATTTCGCTGGCATCGTCGATAACGTGGTTGTTTGTAACGATGTAGCCGTCCTGGCTGATGATTACACCCGATCCGGCGCCTTTGGGTACTTCCTGTTTCGGCGCGTTATTTTGTTGTCTTTGCCCTTGTTGCGGACCGAAAAAGAAATCAAATAACGGGTCGTTAAAGAAGTTTTGCTGTTGCTGCGATACCATGGCTTTGGTCTTGATGTACACAACGGCATGTACAGTGAGGTCGGCAGCTACTGTAAAGTCGGTTTCTATTCCACTGGAAGCACTGGCAAATCTGGCCTGAGCGTTCAGCGCCTGATCGGAGGTCGTCTGAAACTCAACTCCTTTTTTCTTGTTCGAAACGTAATTTGTTGCATAACTGGTTGCTGCACTAACCACAATTACAATAGCAGTAAATAGTGCGATTGACTTTGTTTTGTTACTTAGTTTCATAATCTTTTTTATGTTTATTAATTTGTACTGTTTTTAAGTTGGTGATGGCATAAACAGAATTTCTGCCAGTCGTAACTTATTTGTTTTTTCAGATACGAAAATATACAAACTACATGCCCGATGTTTCAATCCGAAGTGTTATTTCTTCAAATTTAACAATGTTAAAATGCTGTTTAACGGGCTTTAACGCAGTGTAATAGCAAGATTTAATAAATATAAAACGAATAGCTGACAAAATTTCCGAAAGAAAATTCAGACACGTGGTGGAAGATGTGTAAAAATGTCAGCACCTGACATTTTTACACGCTATTTTTTCTTAAAAGCAGACAGGGGAATAAATCCGGAGGACAAAATACTCGACTGAAACGACAGAAACAGCTATAAAAAAAACGATTTCACCCTTCAGAGCCTGTCCCTATTTTATATCAAGAGCGTAAGGGGGAATATATTTGAACATATAAAAATAGTTTGATACCTGATAGGCAGTCGGTGTCTCATTATTGATTTAAAAAAATAGAAGCCGTATCTGATAAACAAATACGGCCCGTAAAACAGTTTATACTGTATTTTTTCAGAATCTGTTGTCACCATCCAGCAAGTTGCCGAGACCTCCCAGCAATCCGCCCTCTTCACGCCCTTTTCCACCTGCGCGCGGAGCGGATGCGATGATACGGTTAGCCAGCCGGCTGAAAGGCAGCGACTGAACATATACGATGCCGGGTCCCCGCAGGGTTGCAAAGAACAGACCTTCACCACCGAATATCGTGTTTTTGATGCCACCGACAAATTCCACATCGTACTGAATTCCGCTTGAGAATCCCACGATACAGCCTGTATCCACTTTTAGTATCTCACCGGCTTGCAGTTCTTTGCGTGCCAGTGTGCCTCCGGCGTGTACAAATGCCAAACCGTCGCCTTCAAGTTTCTCCATGATGAAGCCTTCGCCGCCAAACAAGCCGGTACCCAGTTTGCGGTTAAACTCGATGCCCACCGATACGCCCTTGGCAGCGCAAAGGAACGCGTCCTTCTGGCAAATAAATTTGCCCTGATACAGGTTCAGATCAATCGGGATAATTTTACCCGGATAGGGGGATGCAAAACTGATTCTGCTTTTGGTGTTATTCCGGTTTTCGAAGGCGGTCATAAAGAGGCTTTCACCCGTCACCACCCGTTTGCCTGCGGAAAGCAGTTTTCCCAGAATGCCGGTGTCGTTACCCGAACCATCGCCAAAAATGGTTTCCATCTGTATGCCGCTGTCCATCATCATGAAACTGCCGGCTTCGGCAATTACCACTTCCTGCGGATCGAGTTCAATTTCAATATACTGCATCTCTTCGCCGTATATCGTGTAGTCAATTTCATGTGCTTTCATAAGTTTCTGATATTTTATTTTGTTTAATTGGTTGTTAGTTTTATACTAAATCCTGTTCCTGACCCTTTAAATTACAGCTTAGGTTTGACCTGTACTCCGGACAAAACTCCCGGACTGAACTTGTCGAATACTCGTACTAAAAGAAAGTCTCCCGGTTTTTATCGGCGACGCAACTGCAATCTATACCGAACTGTGGGGTTTTTGAGCAGTCTGACGACGGTTTCACACGGCTTTATGAGATATTGCCTGCAGTTTTTTTTTATTTATCAGTCTTCAAACCCGTAATATTTTCCCGATCTTTCTACCTTTTGCAAGTTCGTCCACCAGCTTATCCAAATACCGTACTTGTTTTGTTAAAGGATCGTCAATATCTTCTATCCGACAGCCACAAATAACTCCGGTGATTAGGTGAGCATTGGGGTTTAGTTTTGTATCTTTAAAGAACGACTCAAAAGTAGCATTTTTTTCAATCAGATCCTGCAGTTTTTTATTATCGTAACCGGTAAGCCATTCTATCACTTCGTGCAATTCCTCTTGTGTTCGCCCTTTCTTTTCCACTTTTGCCAGATAAAGAGGATAAACCGATGCAAATTTCATTTTTGCTAAACGCTCATTGTGTGTTGTCGTATCTTTCATTGTCTCAAAGATTAAGATATCAAAGTTATGCCTGTTAAATCAGAAAGATTATTTTTCAGAAAGGCATAAGTCAATTTATCAACTTTACAATTTATAAATTGCACTCTTTTGAATTTTTTATTGTTCTTGAAAAAGGTATTCAGCAACGTAGCGTTTTGAAATTTCACATTATAAAATGAACAATTTTCAAAACGACAATCCTCCAATGTCCCATCAAAAATAATATCCTGAATTCCATTATCAAGAAAATTTGTGCGATTCAGCTTCGCATTCGTAATGGTATTTTTCCCGAAAGCTCCTGATTTAAATTCAGTTCCGGTTAAATCGGCTCCGGTAAAATCGCAACCTTCGATATAAGTCCTTCGAAATTCAGCGTTTATAAGTGAACAATTTGTAAACCTGTTTTTACTTAACATCGAGTTTTGAAAATGGCTGCTGCTTATATCCGAATTTGAAAAATCACAATCACCTACATTGTTGTTGATTAGCTTAAGGCTGGATATATCCGAACCGATAAACAAACATCGCTGAATATTGGTGGAACTAAGTTTTTCCGATAAATTTTTTAGTCCGGAGAAATCACTGTCTGTTAGATTTTGCTTTGAAATGTCCCATCCTGACCTTTCTTTTTGAGAAACGGGTGATTTTTCAGATTTTCTAGCGGATTTTTCCGGAATTGACATTTCATCATTAACCGATTGAAAACTCCCGGAGAAATAATTAAGGTCAACCTCAAGAATCTCCGCGAGCCGGTTTAAAGTTAGTATGTCGGGCATTGATTCTCCCCGTTCCCATTTCCCTACTGCCTGAGAACTTATAGACACTTGCCGGGCAAGTTCTGCTTGTGAAAGATTTGCTTTCTTTCTTGCTGTGGCAATTTTGGCGCCGATTGAATTTGAATTTAGCATCATTGTATTAGTTATTTAATTTGATGCTGCAAAGTTATTCTGTCCATTTATAATGACATAAAATTTCCAACTACTTATGGTTGCGTTTCCACTATTTTCAGTTGTTTCTTGACAACTATTAGTGGTTTTCTGTTTATTATTTTCCTTTGATCTTAAAAGATATTTCAACAACGGTGTCTTCTGTTGGCTTTTATAATTTTTCTGGCAACTTCTTCGTGTTCTGTTCAACGTTTTCGTGTGTCAAAGTTAATTAAAAGCAATAGAAATGCAAATAATCAATAGTTCGTTAATCTTTATGTTAAACGTATGATTATCAAGAAAATAGCCTCGATTTTATTTGTATAAGTCATTGGAAATCAGTATCTTTAT
>JAFNAU010000042.1 GCA_017860335.1 Bacteroidota bacterium | reverse complement strand
TCCTATCGGAGTCGAATAAAAAGAGGCAAATTTTTACTACAAATATGAAATTCCTCTGGAATTTTTCTTAAAAACAAAAAGTCAAGATGACTTCAATGAAAAGTTCGTAAAGTTCATAAAGTTCGTAAAGTTTTTACTTGACAAACTTTCTACCTGATAAACTTGATAAAACTCTTTTACTTGAAGAACTTTCTAACTTGACAAACTCTTTTATTTGACAAACTTTCTACTTGATGAACTTGATGAACTTTCTACTTGATGAACTTGATGAACTTTCTACTTGATGAACTTGATGAACTTTCTACTTGATAAACTTGATGAACTTTCTACTCGACTAACTTTCTACTTGACAAACTTGATAAACTTGACAAACTATGGATGAACTATTAAAAGAAGTAACCGCCCGGGCACAAGTGTGGCTCAATGGCAACTACGATGCTGAAACGAAAGCTGAAGTAAAAAAACTGATGGAAGCCGAAGATAAAACCGATCTTATTGAAGCTTTCTACCGGGATTTGGAATTTGGAACAGGAGGACTTCGCGGTATTATGGGCGCAGGTACAAACCGGATGAATATCTATACGGTGGGAGCTGCCACACAGGGATTGAGTAATTACCTGAAAGCACAGTTTGCATCGCTGCCACAAATAAGCGTGGTGATAGGTCACGACTGCCGCAACAACAGCAGGAAGTTTGCAGAAATCAGCGCCAATATATTCTCGGCAAACGGTATAAAAGTCTATCTTTTCGAAGACCTCAGACCTACCCCGGAAGCATCCTTTGCTATTCGTCATTTAGGTTGCCAGAGCGGAATAATCCTGACCGCTTCGCACAATCCGAAAGAATACAACGGCTACAAGGCTTACTGGAACGATGGCGCGCAGATGATTGCTCCGCACGATGAAAATGTTATCACGGAGGTTCTGAAAATCAAGAATGTGGATGATATTAAATTTGAAGGTAATCCCGAACTGATAGAGATTATCGGGGAAGAAATTGATAACGTGTATATTGAAAAAATTAAAACACTTATTCTGTCTCCGGAAGCCATCGAAAGAAATAAGGATCTCAAAATTGTATATACTCCCATTCACGGAACCGGTATTAAATTGATTCCAAAAACCCTGCGTGAATACGGTTTTACGAACATCATTGATGTCCCTGAACAAAATGTTATCAGTGGCGACTTTCCAACCGTAGTATCACCGAATCCTGAAGAACCGGCAGCCCTGGCAATGGCAGTAAAAAAAGCCATAGAAACCGATGCTGATATCGTAATGGCTTCGGATCCAGATGCTGACCGCATTGGCATTGCAATCAAGAACGATAAGGGCGAATGGATCCTGGTAAACGGGAACCAGACATTCCTCATTTTCATTTACTACCTGATTACCAAATGGAAAGAACTTGGCAGACTAACTGGGAATGAGTATGTGGTAAAAACAATTGTTACTACTGAAGTGATGGCAGATATTGCTATCAAAAACAATGTGGAATATTACAATTGCTTCACCGGTTTCAAATGGATAGCAGACGTAATGCGTCAGAATGAAGGCAAAAAAACATATATTGGCGGAGGAGAAGAAAGTTACGGTTTCCTGGCTGAAGACTTCGTTCGCGATAAAGACTCTGTATCGGCATGTGCACTGATAGCTGAAATCACCGCCTGGGCAAAGGATAATGGTAAAACCTTATTTGAAATGCTTCAGGACATCTATATCGAATATGGTTACGGAAAAGAAAAAGGTATTTCGGTAGTTCGGAAAGGAAAATCAGGTGCCGAAGAAATTGCTCAGATGATGGCTGATTATCGTAACAATCCTCCGAAAGAAATTGCCGGTTCAGCTGTAAAAACGATCAAAGATTATCAAACACTGAAAATGACGGATGTAAAATTGGGTGAGATTAGCAATCTCGAAATGCCTGCCACTTCCAATGTTTTGCAATTCTTTACCGAAGATGGAACGAAAATCTCGGTTCGTCCGTCGGGAACAGAACCTAAAATCAAGTTCTATATCGAGGTACGTGGTGAAATGAAAACACGTGCAGATTACGATGCTGCCGAAGCTGCTGCCAACCTGAAAGTTGAAGCCGTACGGGCTTCGATGGGAGTGTAATACCCCCTAGCCCCCTAAAGGGGGAACTTAAGGGCATTAATCAGGCTTACTTTTTATAAAATATTTCTTTTGAATTGCGTATTCAGGTCTTTAACTGAATACGCAATTTTTACTACCCATTAAAGTTTTTTTAAGGAGTATGTAATATGATCAATATCTCTGTTACATCACCATTCACAAAATAAAATTAACTGAACTAAATTCCCCCTTCAGGGGGTTAGGGGGTAAAATGGTCCGTTATCTCAATTATAATACTGTTCTGAAATCAGAGTTTTCTGAACGTGTTCAGAAAATCTCGATTAATGCCGGTTTCACCTGCCCCAACCGCGACGGAAGTAAGGGAACGGGCGGTTGTACCTATTGCAACAATCAGACATTCAGCCCGGATTACTGCAAACCTGCAAAATCGGTGTCGCAGCAACTGGAAGAAGGCATCGCCTTTTTCAACCACAAATACGAGGCTCAAAAATACCTGGCTTATTTCCAAAGCTACACCAATACTTACGACAAACTTGAAAATCTGACACAGATTTACGAAGAAGCGCTGAACAATCCGAAAGTGGTTGGAATAGTTATTGGCACCCGGCCTGATTGCGTGAGCGATGAATTGCTGGATTATTTTGCGGAACTGAACAAACGGTATTACGTGATGATTGAATTCACCTGATACTCGGACTGCCGGGTGAAAGCCGGGAAATCCTTCTTTCACATGCCTATAAAATATCGGAATTACCATTAACTGCAATAAAACTGCATCAGTTGCAACTGGTTAAAGGAACCGTAATGGCTCGCCAGTTCGCCGAACATCCAGAATTGTTCAATATGATGACTGCAACAGAATACATCGATCTGGTAATTGATTTTCTGGAAAGATTAAATCCACAAATTGCCGTCGAGCGGTTTATTTCGCAGTCACCGCCCTCGTTGCTGATTGCTCCAGACTGGGGATTGAAAAATTTTGAGTTCGTAAGTAAAATTGAAAAAAAACTGGTTGAAAGAGATACCTGGCAGGGGAAAAAACATCTGCCCCCAACCCCTAAAGGGAAGTCAAGATATTAATAACTTTAATAAGACAGAAGGAACAATTCTAATTCACAAATTCTTTAGCACCCAAAATATTAACTCACAATATATATTCCCACTAAATGGGGGTTAAGGTGCAACCATCAATATTTCCTTAACATCAATTTCATCGTTTGAAGTATCCTGATGTTTCTGAATACATTTTTGTATTTTTGTTCGAAATTTCCAGCAGGTCATCGGATTTACGCCAAGTTCTTCGGCTAAATCATTGACAGAAAGTTTCTTTTTCTCAAAACAAATTGTGTAAATGATATAAAACGCTTTGTTTACAGGAAATTTGCAGTTATGAAATATCGTATGTGCTGTTGCCGATTCTTCCTTTTTACAGCGCGTACAACGCCTTGAAGCATGTGTTTTTCCGCTGCAGAAATTAGTATGGCCGCAGCTATGACACACAAACCCCTTTTCCCATTTCACATCGGCTAGAAATTGCAGAACTTTATCGCTGTCTTCGCATAAACTTTGTACAAATTCCGGTTGTAAATCTTTTTTTAGCATTTTATTCCTTCAAATAAATAAAAAAACATGATTATAACAGCTCTATAACTACGCTCTCGATTGCAAATACAAATATAGTAATTTTAATTTATATCCCGAAATAAAACGATTTTTCACCATTTTCACTATTTATATTCCCGCACATTAAACATTCAGTACTAAAATGAATATAAAATTTCGACTGACAGGAATGTAAAAATCAGTATTTTTAGTAACTTTAATCTCTGAAATTAAATCGTTTTCAAAAATTATTTTGTGAAAAACAAGTGATACTATTGTAATATGAAAGATTATTCATATATTTGCACCGAATTATTCGGAATAAAAAAGTCTATGACAAAATAAGTGCTGAGATAAAGATGTTAATCGAAAAGAATCCAAACAAAACGACCGATACTAATTCACTGAAGCTGAGCGTACAGTCAATCAATGAGCGATACACCAGCCTGAGTGAAACCAGTTGTTGTCTGTCCTGCGGAGGTGCTATTAATCACGCGAATGTAAAGTTGAATGAAATCTGCCTGGACCTGGGAAGCGGACGAGGAAACGATGTACTCCGGATGGCAGAAGCTGCCGGTGAGGGCGGATATGCTTACGGCATCGACCTTTCGGATGGAATGGTGGCCAAAGCACGCAGGAATATTGAAAAATTTGAAATCAAAAATGCTGAGATTATTCAGTCTGAAATGGAGAAACTGCCTCTGAGCGAGAATAGCATTGATATCGTCATATCCAACTGCACCATCAATCACAGCAGCAACAAAGAAGCAGTCTGGAGCGAAGTTTATCGCGTATTGAACCCTGGCGGACGATTTGTGGTGAGCGATATTTATGCCACTTTGCCAATTGCCGACGAATACAGAAATGATCCTGAAGCCATTGCCGAATGCTGGGCAGGCGCTGTAACACGCGCTGAATACCTCTTCATGCTGGAAGAAGCCGGTTTCAGCAACATAAAAATACTGGAAGAAAGCGAACCTTACGCCAAAGGAAAAGCCGAAGTGGCAAGTTTCACGGTGTACGGAGAGAAACACCCCTAACCCCTAAAGGGGAATAAAATGGAGTTAGTCAAGTTTATTTTTCATGCTCAATTCTCCTCTTTAGGGGATTATGGAGCTTATTTTAAAGCTATATTAATCAATTATAATTCGAAAAAAATGAAAAGTGTAGTAAAAAAAAGTAGTGTAACTAAAAACGCAAAACAACCGAAACAAGCACAATGCTGTGCCAAAGTTTCGAAATTTGTTGCAGGTTGTCACGACTGACCCCTAGCCCCTAAAGGGGAACAAAAAACTCCTTTAGGGGCTTAATTTTATACTTAAATGAAGAGTTCCAAACATAATATTATTGTTCCGGTCAAAGACAGTGCTGATTTTTTCATTGTCAATCCGCTTTACAAATCGGCTGATTTTATTTTAGCTGAAGAATTGGTTTTGCTTCAAAACGAGCAGGATACAAACGGAGAATTCTCCGAAAGAAACTACCTGGTTGATGAAAATGAAGAAAAGAAAGCCTTTAAATTGGCCTATCTGGATTTTCAGGACACCCGCGAAGAGGATGAAATTCAGCTGTTTTTCGTACCCAATTATTCCTGCAACTTTGCCTGCTCGTATTGCTATCAGGAGGGTTACAGTCCTGCCGAAAGTAAGATGACTACAGAAGTGGTGGACGCGTTTTTCGATTACATCGGTAATGAATTTGCCGGACGAAAAAAATACATTACCGTCTTTGGTGGCGAGCCATTACTCCCTGGCGAAAACCAGCGAAAAATCATTGAATATCTGCTGCAAAAATCCGGAGAAGCCAAACTCGATGTTGCTTTCGTAACCAACGGATACACGCTGGCTTCCTATGTCGATCTGCTGAAAACAGTATCCATCCGCGAAGTGCAGGTAACAGTAGACGGAACAAAAAGCGTTCACGACAGCCGCCGCTACATGAAAGGCGGGCAATCCACTTTCGATAAAATCATTGAAGGTATCGATCTTTGTCTGCAAAACAACATTTCCATCAACCTGCGAATGGTTGCCGATAAAGATAACCTCGAAAATCTGCCCGAGCTGGCCCGTTTTGCTATCGGAAAAGGCTGGACAAAATCGCCGCTTTTCAAAACACAGATCGGACGCAATTACGAACTGCACGTGTGCAACAGCTCACCCGAAAAGCTTTACACAAGAGCTGAACTGTACGAACGCATCTATGAACAGATGAAGGAACATCCGGAAATCATCGAATTCTACAAACCGGGATTTTCTATTGCCAAATATATTGCTGAAAACGAAGAATTACCTTCGCCTTTGTTCGACAGTTGCCCTGCCTGCAAAACTGAATGGGCGTTTGATTTTACAGGAACCATCTATTCATGCACCGCAACCGTTGGGAAAAAGGGTGAAGAATTGGGTACCTTCTACCCTGCTGTAACCAAAAACGAAGAAGCTATCAGCCAGTGGCAGGACAGAGACATCACGACTATTGAAAAATGCAAAACCTGCGAGGTTGCATTGGTTTGCGGCGGAGGCTGCGCATCGGTTGCAAAGAATAAAAATGGTTCGACAAATACTCCTGATTGTAGGCCCATAAAAGAGTTGTTGAGTTTGGGAGTTGCGGCATACCTGCATCAATCTTAATAAAAACTGAAGTAAACCAACTATTTGAAAGAAATCACATCAAATTATATGAACAAATGAACATATATTATTTTCGTTTGTTTAATAGAGAAAAAATTATTCAATAACACATAACATTCAATTAAAATCCCAATTTCCCGCTCTGGGATCAGGGTCACAAATTTTTATGAAAGAAATAAATGCATCTGAATTTCAGAAAGAAGTACTCGAAGGAGGTAAAGTAGTACTTGATTTTTATTCGACAGAATGTCCTCCCTGTGAAGCTCTAGCTCCAAAATTTGAATCTATGGCAGAACTATACGGTGATAAAATTAAATTTCTGAAAAACCGAACTGGGTGTTAGTTCTTCGCCTACCCTGTTGTTTTTCGAGGACGGCAAGCAAATCCCCGACACCATCAGCGGTGGAATTAAAAAAGCCGAAATTCAGGAACGGCTGAATAAAATGATAAGTTCCGAAGAAGTTGAGGCGATAAAATCCCGCCAGAAACATAGCTTTTCGGAATACGACGTAGCCATTCTTGGTGGTGGTCCTGCCGGATTGACTGCCGGTATGTATCTGGGACAAGCCAAACTCAAAACCGTACTTATTGATCCTGCACTGCCGGGTGGATATATGGGCATCACCCATCAGGTTTCCAACTATCCTGGCTATGTAGAACCACAACCGGGATTTATGCTGGCACACTACATGAGTGAACAGGCAAAACAAACCGGTATTGACTTCAAGGTAGCTGTTGACGTGACTTCAGTGGATCTTGCAAAGAAAGAAATCGTTATTGACGAATTTGAAACCATAAAAGCCCGGAAAATTATTATTGCAACCGGCACATCGCTACCTGCGACGCCAAATACTTTGTGGATAAAGATGTTACCGTTATCGGAGGCGGAAATTCAGCCGTGGAAGAAGCACAGTTTATCACCAAATTTGCCCGGAAAGTAACGATGGTTCACCAGTTCGACAAACTGACTGCCAACCAGACAGCTATTGAAAACCTGCAGGCGAATGAAAAAATCAGTGTGATGTATGAACACGAACCGCGCAAATTCGAAAAAAGGGGTGATAAAATGATTACTACCGTTGAAAATCTGAAAACAAAAGAACTGAGCGAACTCGAAGCTGACGGTGTTTTCGTATTCATCGGTTTCAAAGCCAACGTTTCCGTTCTGGGCGATACACTGCCCGCGCTGGACAACTGGGGTTACATTATTGCAGACGAAGATAAAAAGACCAGTTTGCCCGATGTGTATGCTGTTGGTGATATTATCAGCAAGAAATACCGACAGATAACTACAGCCGTTGCCGATGGAACAATTGCTGCTATGAGTATTTCAAAAGAATTTTAAGGATTAGCTGTCATGATTGAAAAGTATTATCTATATAACAGCAAACTTGCTTCGGGAGCACAGCCTTCCGAAGTTCAGTTTGCCGAACTGAAAGAACAGGGTTTTGAGGCTATCGTTAACCTTTCGCCTGCCAGTACCCGAAATGCGCTGACAAATGAAGCATCCGTTATTGAAAAAACCGGTATGTATTATATTCATTTTCCGGTGGATTGTTCCAATCTGAAAAAATTTCAATACACGACATTTGAAGGTATTATGAACGGACTAAAAGACAAAAAGGTTTTTGTTCACTGCGGAGGCAACATCAAATCCTCGAACCTGATACACATGTACGATGTGCTTGCAAACCATCAGGATGAAAAAAAATCATTACAAACTCTTTACAACATCCAGCAACCCGAAGACAAGTGGTTTGAATATTTCAAACTGATGGGAATGGAAGGAAGCAGGTAGTTTATAGTTCATAAAGTTTGTAAAGTTTGTAAAGTTTGTAAAGTTCTTAAAGATAAAAGATAGTTTATAGTTTTAGTTTATAATAAACTTGGAAGAGAAGAAAGCATTAACTGATTTTTTGAGTTTTCGTTTTAGTGGAAAGAAAGAATGAAAAATCTATATTCAAAAGAAGATTTGAAACTTATGCGGGCAGCCGAAGACTCGCTGCTGATGGGTCAGAACCGTGTTGCTGAGCTGATAAGATATGCTGAAAATACGGGTGTGAAACGCATTGGCATTGCACATTGTGTAGGAATGACACGCGAAGCCATGCAACTGAAAGAACGGCTTGCAGAAAAATTTGAAGTTTACTCTGTGGATTGCAAGTATGGCAAAGTAACGTCATCTGAAATGCTGAATAACGAAACGGCGCGCGGCATCTCCTGCAATCCGGCTGGTCAGGCAAATTTTCTGGATGAAAATAATACCGAACTGAATATATCATTCGGATTGTGCATGGGGCATGATATAATCTTCAATATGAAATCAAAAGCGCCAACAACTACTCTCGTGGTAAAAGACCGTGAGCACAAGCATAATCCATATAACGAATTCAAAAAAACAACCGAATCATGACAACTATATTAATAATTGTAGCCGTAGTCATTCTCGCTCTAACCGGGCTGATTGCATACTCAAGGCAAAAGCTAAAAAACCTGCCAAAAGTGGAAGATCATGAAAAAATAATTACCCTGACCGATAAGAATTTTAATCAGCAGTTAAAAGGAAAAATTGTACTGGTGGATTTTTGGGCAACCTGGTGTGCACCCTGCCGGATGCAGGCTCCGATACTTAATGAACTTGTAGCTGCTGATCAGAACAACATCTCATATTATGTGGGCAAGGCAGATGTGGATTCCAACCGTCAGCTGGCGAATAAATATAATATCCGCAGTATCCCGACAATGATTATATTTCGGGATGGTAAAGAAATGACCCGTTTCACAGGTGTAAAAACAAAGGCATTTCTTTTGAAAGAAATCAAAAATATCATTGAATAATGCCATCAGAGGGGATTTTTACTCGTTTTTTCAAAAAAAGATTTGCACCGACTAAAAAAAATACTTACATTTGCACCGCAATTGCAGAAAACGATACCCCGAGAGTGATTGGGAAATACTGCAATTAAAAAATATGTTCTTGCGAAAATAGCTCAGTTGGTAGAGCATAACCTTGCCAAGGTTAGGGTCGCGGGTTCGAGTCCCGTTTTTCGCTCAACAAAAAAAACTAACGAAAGTCAACGTTTCGTTTTTTCTCCCTGATCATTTGCCCAAATGGTGAAATTGGTAGACACGCTAGTTTCAGGGACTGGGTAGTGCCGGTTCCGGCGTGTGAGTTCGAGTCTCATCTTGCGCACTTCCTGATAACGATCCTTGACAAACTGTCAGGGATTATTTATTTTCACCAATTCTTCTTAAAAACTCCAAAATAATCACCCACAATGAAGAGACACGTCATACGTTTACTATTCTTGCTAGTCACAATGCATGTTTTTTCACAAAACAACAAAAACAATCTTTACAGCGGTGGCATGTTGTTTTATCAACCCGGCTACACAACGACCAGTACCGATTACCAGACATTAAAGAACAACAGCAACTCAATAGGCGGAATTTTGCGATTTTATATTTCCGATTATTTCACTGCCGGGATTTATGGTGGAAGTCAGCGAACAAAATACACTACCGACGGATCTGACAATTCATACATCACATTAGGCTACGGCGGACCGTTTGCAGGGATAAGTCATAAAACGGGTAAATTCAGGTACACGCTGTCTGGTTTTGCAGGTATGGGCTCGGTGAAAAATCTACATATCCAGTCACAGTCGGACAACAAGCTCACCGATGCATATCTGACAAAATATCCGGCACTGGTCTACTCTCCCATCCTGAGTATTGACTATGCGCTGAACTCCAAAATCTCATTTACACTTCAGGGAGTTTATTTGGTTGCAAATTATGACAATAAATTCCTGTACAATCCAACGCTACAATTCGGTATATTATTCAACAGATAATAAGTAAGCCGGTTCAACAATGAACCGGCTTACTTATTTTATATAGGAAATGATTTAGAGTTCCCAGGCAAGGGCGCTTGCTCCCAGTACGGCAGCATCAGCTTCCTTCAGTGCAGAGAACAGCACTTTCACTTTACCTTTCCAGATAGACAGCAAATTTTTCTCCATGTTTTCCACTACGGGTTTCAGGATTAAATCGCCGGATTTAGCCAGACCACCGAACAACACGATAGCTTCCGGAGCACTGAAAGCAATAAAATCTGCTAAAGCTTCACCAAGAACTTTTCCTGTATATTCGAAAATCTCTTTTGCTAAATCATCGCCTTCCATAGCTGCATCATATACATCTTTTGAAGTAATGCTCTTAAGTTCAATAGATCTTAAAGCACTTGGAGTATCGCACATTTCCAGAATTTCACGGGCAGTACGGGCCACACCAGTAGCAGAGGTATAAGTTTCCAGACAGCCTTCGCGTCCGCAACCGCAGACACGTCCGTTATTACGAACAACACGAACGTGACCAAGTTCACCGGCGAAACCATCGTGACCATACACGATTTTCCCATCGATAACAATACCACTGCCAACACCGGTTCCCAGCGTGATCATGATAAAGTTCTTCATACCGCGGGCAACGCCATAGGTCATTTCACCCACAGCAGCGGCGTTGGCATCGTTAGTAATAGCAGCCGGTACACCGAATGTATCCTGCAGAAGTTGTGCAAAAGGTACTACGCCTTTCCAGGGTAAATTGGGTGCAAACTCAATGTTACCTGTATAGAAGTTGCCATTGGGACAACCCGCGCCTATTCCTTTAATTTTTTCAATACCTCCAACAACTTCGATTTGTTTATCGAGTTCAGCTTTGAGATCGCTGATGTATGAATCGATATCAGGATTATCAGTCTTGATAGCACCTTTAGCTATAACATTACCGCGGGCATCCACAATACCGAAAACGGTATTTGTACCACCCATATCAATACCTATTACATAAGGTTTTTCCATTTCCATAATCATAAATAATTATTTTAATATATTATTCAACAGGAATATCCTTGTTTACATTTTTAGAACCAACTAAACCGTAAAATAACAAATATGCTAATGCTGCAATGATTAACCAATAACTGGCCATATATCCAACTGAGTCAGAAATAAATTGTTGAAGTACTGGTAAGATACCACCACCAACAACCATCATCATAAAGATTCCGGATGCTTGTGCTGTATATTTGCCTAAACCTTCTACTGCAAGGTTGAAAATACCACCCCACATAACAGAAGTACATAAACCGCAAAGCACTAAAAATAAGGCGCTAAGTGGAACCTGTGACATATTAAAACCGCTGGTTACACTGTAGCCTGGCATTGATACTGCTACTGATTTAGGAGTAAATATTGCAATTAAAACAAAAAGAATAGCTGCTGCAGATACAACAATAAGTTGAGTACGGCTTGATACTTTGCCACTAATAGCGCTACTAATTGAACGACCTACCAACATGAGTAACCAATAAATTGCTGCAATAGCACCACCGATGGCTGCACCATTGGTGAGCAGACCAGCACCTTTTTCGCTTGCGTCAGAAAGATAAAAGTTTAAAGTACCAGGAATACCAATTTCAACACCTACATAAATGAAGATCCCGATTACTCCTAATACTGTGTGACGGAAACTCCAGGGACTGTGCGCTGATTTTTCTTTTGTAACACCACCTTTTTGTAAGTGAGGTTCTGGAATAGATACGAATGAAATAACTGCGAAAGCTGTTGCAAATACACCCATTGCGATGAATAGAAGAGGATCAACGTCTGTCATAGTAGTTTGAGCAGTAACAGAACCGATTAAAACACCTACAAAAAGTGGAGTTAATGTACCAGACAAAGAGTTCAAAGCTCCACCGGTTTGGATCAGCTGATTACCTTTATTACCACCACCGCCTAATAAGTTAAGCATTGGGTTTACTACCGTGTTAAGCATACAAACACAGAAACCGCAAATGAATGCACCGAACAGATAGATGATAAAGTTTAATTTAATTGTAAATCCTCCAAAGGAAAAAACAGAAGTGTCAGCTCCGAGTTTACTTGAAAGAAACTGAATGAATAATCCTAAAACGCCCACAGCCATTGCAATTAGAGCTGTTTTTTTGTAACCTATTTTTACAAGCATATTACCAGCAGGTATTCCCATAAATAGGTAGGCAAGAAAGTTCATCATATTACCCATCATACCCAATACATTTGATCCGGCATATTCGTTACGCCAAATAGTGCCAAATGGTGCCGCAAGGTTCGTTACAAATGAAATCATTGCGAATAATGCAAACATTATTGCAATTGGCAACGCGTAACTCTTTTTTTCAATTTTGTTAGTCATAGAATTAATTTTTATTGTTAAAGATATTGATTGATTTTTTCTGGCTTCAAAGATAATAAATATTTCTTGTTATATCTTTTAACTTACTGGATGAAAAACTTCAATAATTAGCAATCATTAATAAAAGTAACGAAGTACAATAACCTGGCAACTATTATATCGAGATTAGAAGCAACTATTATAGTGGTAATTAAATGAAATCTTAAAAAGAAACCAGAAAAAACAACATAATAGAATTTATTTTGAAAAAAATCAGACATTATGATATTATTTTTGAAAATTGTATTACTTTTGTACCGTTCAATTCAAAATATCTATATTTCTAAAATGAATACCTGGTTTGCATATTTTTATTTTTACTTTTACTTTAGCAGGTGAGAGCAGGATACGATATATGTAAATTTTGAAATAAATAAACGAATTATACGATATTAAAAGTCCTGCTCGAAGTCTTCGGGCAGGACTTTTTTTATACAATATGTATCAAACAAAAAGAAACTTTATGACAAAAAAAATAGCCATACAGGGAGTAAGCGGAGCATTCCACGAAATAGCTGCCCGTGGATACTTTGAGGGTGAAAATGTGGAAATAGTCTGCTGTGCCACCTTCAAAGACGTTTTCAAAGCAATAGACAACGACGAGAGCCTACTGGGAATTATTGCCATTGAAAACACCATAGCGGGCAGTCTACTTCAAAATCACAACCTGCTTCGCGAAAGCGGTTGCCTGATAATAGGTGAATATAAATTACGAATCTCGCATCAGTTGGCAGCGCTCCCCGGACAAGAAATGGATGATTTACACGAGGTTTACTCCCACCCCATTGCGCTGATGCAATGCGAAGATTTTCTGGACGCACACAAAAACCTCAGGGCTGTGGAAAGCGACGATACTGCCCTCTCGGCTAAGGAAATTGCCGAAAATAAAATAACCGGACGGGCAGCCATCTGCAGCAGGCTGGCAGCCGAACTTTACGGACTGGAAATCATAGCCGAAGGTATAGAAACAAACAAACGCAATTTCACCCGGTTTCTGATCATTGCCAAACCAGACCTGGCTTACAAAATGAACAGACAAATAGCGCTGAATAAATCCACCCTCGTGTTCACCCTGCCCCACGAAGAAGGCAGTCTGTCAAAAGTTCTTTCCATCCTTTCTTTTTACCACATGAATCTGACCAAAATTCAGTCACTGCCCATCCTCGGACGGGAGTGGGAATATCAGTTTTACATCAATCTGACTTTTGACAATTATGAACGCTACCGTCAGTCGCTCGAAGCGATAAAACCACTGACCAAAGAGTTTCAGATACTGGGCGAATATCGGGAAGGTAAAACGCCGGAAGACCCCCAAACCGCCTAAAGGGAAAAGCCCCCTCCCCCCCCTAAAGGGGGAATAAGAAAATTAGGTTTGGTAAATAACCGAATGTTAATGCAATAGTAAAATACAGTAATACTTATAATAATGTTACAAACTTCAAATAATGCTTCTTCGCTCCCCTTTCAGGGGGATGGGGGGCAGGAACAAATACAGCCAGCTAACCGCCTAAATAGTGTTTCGGAATACTATTTCTCGGCAAAACTGCGAGAAATTGATGAGATGAGGGCTCTGGGAAAAAATGTTCTCAATCTGGGCATCGGCAATCCCGACTTACCACCATCGGAAGAGACTATAGAAGCACTCTGCACGGAAGCCCGGAAACCCAACGTTCACGGCTACCAGAGCTACACGGGAATTCCTGAACTGAGAAACGGACTTGCCGCCTGGTACAAACGCTGGTACAATACCGAACTCAACCCCAAAACTGAAATTCAGCCGCTCATCGGGTCAAAAGAAGGGATTCTGCATATCACGCTGGCTTTTGTCAACCCCGGCGACGGAGTGCTTGTGCCCAATCCGGGATACCCCACATACAGTAGTGCAAGCCGCATTTGCGAAGCAAATATCATCAGCTACGATCTGGACGAAAGCAATAACTGGGAGCCCGATTTCGAGGCACTGGAAAAAATGGACTTATCGAACGTGAAACTCATGTGGGTCAACTATCCCAACATGCCCACAGGAGCAAATGCCAGTGTCGAATTATTTGAAAAACTGGTTGCCTTCGGACGAAAACATAATATTGTCATCTGTAACGATAATCCTTACAGTTTTATTCTCAACGACAAGAAACTGAGTATTCTCTCCATTGAAGGAGCAAAAGACATTTGCATCGAACTCAATTCGATGAGCAAATCGCATAATATGGCCGGATGGCGTATGGCTATGCTTGCCAGCAATGAGCAATTCGTGAAATGGGTGCTCGCAGTAAAATCAAATGTTGACTCGGGAATGTACAGGCCCATGATGGTAGCTGCCGTTCAGGCATTGCAAAACTCAGAAGAATGGCACAACAGGATGAACGAAGTGTACGCCCGGCGACGCGAACTTGCTTTCAAAATCATGGATACGTTGGAATGCAGCTACGACAGAAACCAGGTGGGAATGTTTGTATGGGGAAAAATTGCAGATACATGGAATGACGCGGGAGAAATAGCCGACAAAATTCTATATAATAATAATGTATTTATCACCCCCGGATTTATTTTCGGCGATAAAGGAAAACGTTATTTGCGCATCTCGCTTTGCAGTCCGGAAAGTATGCTGGAGGAAGTGATAAGGAGAATTGCCCCCTAACCCCCTTAAGGGGAAATTTAAAAATATAATATAAAAATATAAATCAAATATAATAATACAAATAATCCTTCAATGACCTTGCTTATCCCCCCTTTAGAGGGTTAGGGGGCAACCGAGGTAAATCATTTACAATTATGGAACTACAATCAATATTACTACCGGGCGTTGACCCGAAGCGACCCCTGATTATTTCAGGGCCATGCAGCGCCGAAACTGAAGAACAAGTAATGACAACAGCCAAAGCATTATCGAATATAGGTGTAAAAATTTTCAGAGCTGGTGTCTGGAAACCCCGTACCAAACCCGGAGGATTTGAAGGTGTTGGCACGGAAGCGCTCACCTGGCTGAAACGTGTAAAATCCGAACTTGGCATGTACACAGCTGTGGAAGTAGCCAACGCAAAACATGTTCGTGAAGCTTTGGCTAACGATGTGGATATACTGTGGATAGGTGCCCGTACAACGGCTAATCCATTTTCGGTACAGGAAATTGCCGATGCCCTGAAAGAAACCGACATACCTGTGCTTATTAAAAATCCTGTAAACCCAGACCTCGATCTCTGGATTGGCGCCATCGAACGGATTTACAACGCAGGCATTCGCCGCATCGGAGCCATTCATCGTGGGTTCAGTTCATCTGATAAAAAAGTATATCGTAACTTACCACAATGGCATATCCCTATCGAGTTGCACCGCCAATTACCCACTTTGCCTATCATATGCGATCCTTCGCACATTGGTGGCAAACGTGAACTGATTGCATCTATCAGCCAACAAGCTATGGATTTGAATTTCGACGGACTAATCATTGAATCGCACTGCACCCCCGACAAAGCCTGGAGCGATGCTTCGCAGCAAATAACTCCTGAAGTACTTCAGTTGATACTGGATACGCTGGTAATACGTGATACCAATCAGACCACCGAAAATCTCACCGTTCTGCGCCGCCAGATAGATCTACTCGACAATGACCTGCTCGAACTGCTGGCTAAGCGTATGCGGGTATCACAGGAGATTGGGACTTATAAAAAAGAACATAATATGCCTATCCTACAGGCTCAGCGCTATGACGAAATCCTGAAAAACCGCATAAATCAGGCCGAAAAAATGGGTATGAGCGGTGATTTTATGAAAACCGTACTGATGGCCATCCACGAAGAGTCGGTCAGACAACAGATGATGATTATGAAATAAATAATCCGGAAATAAGAATATAGTAACTGAAAGCAGGGAAATGAATTGAGGGCATTGAAAAAGTCCCTTTAGAAATTCAAAGAGAAAAAAGACTCACGAAATTGGCAATTTGATGGCCTGAGAGTGGCTTATTTGTAACAAAGAGTGAAGTTTCTTCAAATTCGGCAAGGAAAAGGGCTTGTACAAACAAAATTGTACAAGCCTTTAATTTAGCTATACTTTTTCAGTGCCCTCAAATGAATTCCCTGCTTTTTTTGTAAATGAATTGTACCTATTAACTCAGAGATGTATGAAATGCAACCAAAAATGGATGAGGAGCATGTATTTGGCTATTGGAAAGATATATTGGAGTATTGGAGCGATATATTGGGGTGTTACCTGCGGCAGGAAGGGTCTCTATTTGAGAATATTTAGACACAAATAAACTAAACTCTATCATCTTTGGTTTAAATAAATAATCTCACACTGCTCCGATGGAAAATACCAATAACCTGACACCCCGGCAAAGAGCGGAATTTCTCGACATGTTGAAAAAACGTTTTGAGAAAAACCGTCAACGACATCCGGAAATTGACTGGGAGAGAATTCATGAAAAGCTGAAACTGTATACCGAAAAAACAGTATTGCTCCACCTGATGGAAACAACGGGCGGCGAACCGGATGTGGTTGGTTATGATACCGCGACAGACGAATACATCTTTGCCGATTGCTCGGCCGAGACCCCGAAAGGGCGGAGAAGTCTCTGTTATGACCGCGAAGCATGGGAAGCTCGAAAAGAATTCAAACCAAAAAACAATGCCGTTGAACTGGCAGCTGAAATGGGTATTGAACTTCTGTCGGAAGATGAATATCGTGAGCTACAAAAACTGGGTGAGTTTGATCTCAAAACTTCCAGTTGGGTGAAAACTCCGGCTGAAATCAGAAGTCTGGGAGGAGCCATTTTCTGCGACCGCCGCTACAATCATGTGTTTACCTATCACAACGGAGCCGAATCATACTATGCAGTCAGGGGATTTCGTGGTTCGTTACGGATTTAATTCAATAATCATAAAAAAAATTAATTGAAGGATCGAGAATTCATTTGTCAAAAAAGGGTTGTAAATCAGTCAATAATCTAAATAAAAAATTCCATAGCTAAGGTATGTGTGTTATATGTTAGAACTATTTTAAAAATTATGTTGTGTTTAATTATTGTATATTCATAAGATATATTTAACTTTGGAATTAAAATTTTAAACTATGGAAATTCTGCATTCTTTAGAACCTTTACTTCGTGTATTTTGGTACATTGCTATACCTGTAAGCATCATTTTTATCATTCAGGCTATTATGACTTTTGTCGGAGGCAATTCAATGGATGGTGTAACTGCCGACTTTGACAGCGACTTTAGTGATACGGATGCACCTTTTCAGCTTTTCTCACTTCGTAATCTTATCAATTTTCTGTTGGGTTTCAGTTGGTCAGGAATTGCTTTTTACAATATTATCGGCAGTAAAACTCTCCTTCTTATACTGGCAATAGTGACCGGAATTGTGTTTGTGGCCATTTTCTTTGTAATAATCAGGCAGCTCATGCGATTGACCGAAGATGATTCATTCAGAATAGATGAAACACTCTATAAAACCGCTGAGGTTTATCTCACCATTCCGGGTAACCGAATCGGAAAAGGTAAAATCCTTATCAGCGTGAATGGTTCTGTGCGCGAACTCGAAGCCATGACAGACTCAGCAGGCCCAATTCTGTCACATACAACCGTGAAAGTAGTTAAAATAGAAAATAAAAACGTATTAATTGTAGCTAAAATTTAAAAAATCATGTTTGCATCCCCATTATTGCTTATTGTAGTGTTGGCAGTCGTTATTTTTGTAACTATACTGGCACTTGTTTCCCGTTTCAAACGTTGTCCTTCGGACAAAATCCTTGTAGTGTACGGACGTACCGGTGGCACATCGGCCAAGTGTATTCACGGTGGTGGTGCATTTATCTGGCCTGTAATTCAGGATTATGCCTATCTGGATCTGAAACCGCTCTCTATTGAAGCCAATCTGACCAACGCGTTAAGCCGTCAAAATATCCGCGTGGACGTGCCTTCACGTTTTACCATTGCCATTTCTACAGAACCCGAAACTATGAATACGGCTGCTGAAAGATTGCTTGGACTTATTCCCGATAAAATCAAAGAACTTGCCTCCGATATTCTGTTCGGTCAGTTGCGTCTGGTTATTGCCACCATGACCATCGAAGAAATCAATTCAGACCGCGACAAATTTCTGGAAGCTATATCAAAAGTAGTTGATAATGAACTGCGGAAAGTTGGCTTAAAGCTGATTAATGTAAATGTAACCGATATCAAAGATGAATCCGGCTACATCGAAGCATTGGGTAAAGAAGCAGCTGCAAAAGCCATAAATGAAGCTAAAATTTCGGTTGCCGAGCAGGAAAAAATAGGTGAAACAGGTAAAGCAGTAGCCGACAAAGACCGTGAGATCAACATTGCAACGGCGATGAAAGATGAAATGATAGGGAAAGCAGAAGCTGACAAACTTACCCGTATTAAGACTTCCGAAGCCAATGCAACTGCAGTTCAGGGAGAAAATACCGCAAAAATAACGATAGCGCAATCGGACGCATTACGCCGGGAGAAAGAGGCCGAATCGGCCAGGCTGGCTACTGCCGCCGAAAAAGTGCAGGAAGCTAAAGCACTGGAAGAAGCCTACGTGGCTGAAAAAATGGCAGAAAATGCCCGTGCGGAACGCGAACGTTCCACTGAAACAGCCAACATCGTAGTTCCGGCGCAGATTGCCAAACAAAAAGTGGTAATAGAAGCAGAAGCTGAGGCAGAAAAAATTCGTGTTCAGGCAAAAGGTGAAGCCGATGCAATATTTGCAAAAATGGATGCTGAAGCTCGCGGTTTATTTGCCATTCTGACCAATCAGGCACGAGGTTATGCCGATGTAGTAAAAGCTGCCGGAGGTGATCCGGACAAAGCATATCAATTATTAATGATTGAAAAATTACCTGATTTGGTGAAAACTCAAGTCGAAGCGGTTAAAAACCTCAAAATCGATAAAGTTACCGTTTGGGATTCGGGAAATGGTAATGATGGAAAAACTTCAACCGCTAATTTCATGTCCGGCTTGATGAAAACCATTCCGCCGCTTGACGATCTCTTTAAATCTGCCGGAATGAACCTTCCCTCCTTCCTTAAAGGTGCTGAAAGCACTGAATATTCTCCGGTAAAAGAAAAAATTGAAGTGAAAACGGATGAAGCTATAGAGGAAAAGCCAAAAGGAAATGAAGCAAAGAAATAAAATATTTTTGCAGTAGAGAAAAAAA
>JAFNAU010000041.1 GCA_017860335.1 Bacteroidota bacterium | reverse complement strand
AGATAATGAAGGATTTATATACCTGGTATCAAGAAAAAAAGAAATTATTAAAGTTGGAGGAAACAGGATAAGTCCAAAAGAAATTGAAGAAGTTATATTGTCCGTACCTGAAATTCTGGATTGTACAGTGGCTGGAGTAGATGATGAATTATTGGGGGAAGCCATTAAGGCGACAATTGTCATTGACAGTTCCCTGAATAAAAATATGATAGAGAATAAAATTCTTGAAAAATGCAGAGAAAAACTGGCTTTATACAAAATTCCGAAGCAATTTGAATTTACCGATAAAATGAATATAAGCTCTACGGGAAAAAAAGTAAAAAATTAACTGAGAATAATTCAACAAAAAAATCAACATGAGATTCGATGGCAATTACACTATCAGCAACTCAGCCAAAATAGGGAAAAACGTAAAAATTGGCAGAAACACAATTATACATGACAATGTAGAAATCGGAGATAATTCAATTATCTGTGAGAACTGTATAATTGGTGAACCAGTATTTGCGTCATATTATGACAGCAGTTACGCGAACCCAAAAACTGTAATAGGAGCTAATTCATTGATAAGAAGCGGCTCTATAATCTATGCCGACTGCATTTTCGGTGATAATTTCAAAACAGGTAATATCGTTTCAATCCGAGAAAAATCGGTTTTTGGTAAAAATTGTATTGTAGGTACTCAGAGTGATGTTCAGGGAAATGTTACTTTCGGTGATTACTGCCGTCTGAATAGCCATGTACAGATCGGAAGTAAATGCACTTTTGGCAATTTCATTTTTATATATCCTTATGTAGTCTTTACCAATGATCCTCACCCACCTTCAACAGAATTGATAGGTTCAACCGTGTGTGATTATGCTCAGATTGCAGCAGGATCTGTAATATTACCCGGAGTCATCATTGGAAAACACAGCCTGATTGGCGCTAATTCATTAATTAATAAAAATGTAGGTGAATATGAACTTCATGCCGGTAATCCCGCAGTCTTCGTGTGTAAAGTAAATTATATATGGTCAAATGAAAATAAGCGCCCTCATTATCCCTGGCCATACAGTTTTGATAAGGAACTGCCCTGGGAAGGAAAAAATTTTGATGACTGGCTTAGCACCGAGGAAGGGATGAAATATGAAAAATAACAGCAACAAAAACTTATTGATGTTGATTTGTATTTTAACAAAAGATTCTAAAGTGCATATATTAACTTAAAATTGTTTCTTCAGATTAAACTTCTTTTACTTGTTTTTGTTTAAAATATGCATCTATGATAAGAGAGTGAATTCTGATGATTGTTTTTAGGGATGTTTTTAATGTCGTTTAAGTAAAAATAAATTAAGTGATTTTTTTATAACCATTAACAACCTGACAATTAAGTCTATGCTGCAGAGTTACACGATATATAATAAGTCATTAAACGACATCAGCCAGTCAAAAGCGATTATCAACACTCTTAATGCCCATTCGTTTAATACTGTTCACACCGACAAGGATTTTCAGAAAGCACTTAAGAGTTCCGATGTGTTATTACCGGATGGAATCAGCGTGGTATTGGCTATGCGTATGCTGACCGGCCAGAAAATAAAAAAAATAGCAGGTGAAGATTTATTTCATTATGAGATGAACCGGATAAACGATGCCGGAGGTAAGTGTTTTTTTCTTGGTAGCACCGAAAAAACTCTTCAACTGATACAGCAAAGAGCAGCAAGCGAATATCCCGGAATTCAAATCTACGGCTATTCACCTCCTTATAAACCGGAATTCAGTGAAGATGACACACGGGCTATGATCGAAGCCATAAACAAACATGAACCAGATGTGTTGTTTGTTGGAATGACAGCTCCCAAACAAGAAAAATGGGTACATAATAATAGTCATAATCTGAAGGCTGGCCATGTATGTTGTATCGGTGCTGTGTTCGATTTCTATGCAGGCACCGTGAAACGCGCTCCGGCCTGGATGATAAAAATCGGCATGGAATGGTTTTACCGGTTGATAAAGGAACCCCGGCGTATGTGGCGCAGGTATCTGATTGGGAACATTAAATTTATCGGATATATTCTCCGGGAGAAAATTTCAAATTTAATGGGAAAAAATAAACCACAACAAGCAGATGTGCAATCAACTAAAGGAGAAAAAGAAGTATTTATTGAAGATATAAACGAAATATTACCCTGACATAGTCAGAAATTTTTATACCTGATTTGCATTTACTAAACCTGAATATTTATCTGTCTTTTTTACAACTACAATTATGGATACGGATGAAGTGGGAATGAAATTCGTATATGCTATTGTCGACTTAATACTCCTTAATGCAGCAATAGCAATCGTGTATTCAATGAGCCCTGTTTTTGCAGAAATAAGCTTACCGGATAGAAATCTGATATATTTACACGGTAACATTTCTGAATTAATTGCCTATACGTTATACTCAAAGAGAAATTATTATTTCCGGGACAGATACACCTACAGGGTTAAAGCGCTGAACTATAGAATGGCTATATTTGTGATAACCTTGTTTATTTTAGCTCAGATTTTTTTACACAAACCGATTTCATACCTGTTCTTACTGAAATACTCTGCGTTATTTTACGTGCTCAAGCTATTAGTACTATATCTGCTGTATAGATTTTTCAGATATCGCCGTAAAAAAGGGTATTCTATACATCGCGTTTTAATTTTTGGTCTGAACAAAACGGGCGTAATTCTGGGTGACTTAATAAAAAACAATCCCGAACTCGGGCTTCAGCTGGTTGGTTTCATCACTGAAGAACATGATTATAAAAAATGTGAGAAGAAGGTTTTAGGCAAATACGAAGATCTCGCCAGACTCACGGATGAATTAAACATTGACATGTTGTATGTCACCATTCCGAAATACTACGAAACAAACCTCACCCGGGAATTACTTGCTGTTTGTAATAAAATTGGAATTCGGGTAAGATATGTTCCGGTTAATCAAAGTTGGTTCAAGGCAAGAGTAAAGAACACCGAATATGTCGGTTCATTCATGATGTACAATCCACAGGAAATACCTCTGGATCGCCTAACCTACCGACTCGCAAAAAGGGCATTTGACATAATATTTTCCTTGTCAATAATCATCCTCCTTTTCAGCTGGCTCTTCCCCATTCTTGCCTTGATCATCAAACTTGATTCGAAAGGACCGGTATTTTTCCTTCAGCGACGAACAGGTATCAATAATAAAACATTTTATTGTGTCAAATTCCGAACCATGCGTACCAATCAGGATGCAGATACCAGACAAGCTACAAAAGACGATGACCGGATTACACCGATCGGTAAATTTCTCCGAAAAACAAACATGGACGAGCTGCCACAGTTTCTGAATGTACTGATAGGTGATATGTCCGTGGTAGGGCCGCGTCCGCATATGCTCAAACACACCAAACAATACTCAGCTCTGATTGAACATTACAAAGCCCGTCATTTTGTGAAGCCGGGAATAACCGGCTGGGCGCAAATTAACGGCTACCGCGGACTGACCGATGAACTCTGGAAAATGGAAAAAAGAGTACAGTTTGACATGGAATATCTCGAAGGCTGGACGTTTATCTGGGATATAAGAATTATTTTATTAACTATTTTCAGCAAGGGTGTTTATAAGAATGCGGGGTAAATTCCATCATCCGGTTATTAAAAAATCCTTAAAAAAGCAAATTGTGTTCGGCAGTATGCTTTTTTATATTTTCAGACCTGAGTTATTTGATTTTTTTGTGTAAGTTTGCATCAATAATCTCATAAAAATTAAATAATATTATGCTGGTAAATATTCTCCTCTTTTCGTTAGGCGCTCCCGAAATAATACTTATTGCTCTTGTCGTTTTGCTTATTTTTGGTGGAAAGAAAATACCTGAACTCATGAGAGGTCTTGGCAAAGGTGTCAGCAGCTTTAAAAAAGGTCTTAAAGACGTGGACGATGAAATCAAAAACGATCTTAAAGACGATACCGAAAAATAAGCTCTTGTTTCACCTGTCTGACATTCAATAAGTTTCCAAAAATTGGGCAAGCCTGATTCCGAAAAAGAATTCACCTTCTGGGAGCATCTCGAAGCTTTAAGGTGGACAATACTCAGATCCCTGGGTGTTGTCACTGTGTTATTGTTCGTATTCTTTGGTTTTAAGGATTTTGTTTTCTCAAAAATCATTCTTCCGCCGCTCAATTCCGACTTCTATACCTACCGTTTGCTTTGCTTGCTGAGCGAAAAGCTGAAGATGCCAGGCTTGTGCCCGGAAGATTTTTCAGTTCAGCTCATTAATATCACTCTTGCAGGACAGTTTGTAACCCACATCACCTCATCGCTTATCATGGCATTGGTTTTATCTATGCCTTACCTGCTTTTCGAGATCTGGCGATTCATCAATCCGGCATTGTATCAACATGAGCGCAAAAATATTAGCATCATTTTTCTAAGTTCTTCTTTTTTGTTTTATCTGGGTGCCCTGGTTAGTTACTTTCTTATTTTTCCACTTACCATTCGTTTCCTGGGAACCTATCAGGTATCGGGACTGGTAACCAATCAGATATCCATACAATCGTACATGAATGCTCTTGGAATACTGATTTTCAGCCTCGGGATCATGTTTGAATTACCAATAGTGATTTATGCACTAAACCGGATTGGACTTGTTTCAAAAAAAGCACTGAAATCTTTCCGGAAATATGCTTTTGTAGGCATTCTTATCATAGCCGCAGTAATTACTCCCACTACTGATCCCTTTACCATGCTGGTAGTCGCGTTGCCCATCTATTTGCTCTATGAAGTAAGCATCCTTATATGTAAAAAAGATCTGCCGGCACTTGAATCAGATTTAGAACAAGAAGACTAAATCTTTTTATCCTCCCTGAATTCATGGCATCTCAGGCATCAACTTGCCGTATTATTACCCCAATTTCAAACCATCGATGATATATACTTTTGATTTTCTATAATTTAAGCGTATCTTTGCACCCTGATTTCCACAAGTATTAACAGACCATTTTTATTCCCAAAATTATAAATCCAATGCAATTTTCCGATTTCAACCTGAACAATCCGCTGATAAACGCGCTCAATGACCTGGGCTTTACTGAAGCAACAACCATACAGGAAAAGGCTTTTCCGGTCATCATGTCGGGTCGCGACATGGTGGGTATTGCTCAGACAGGAACCGGTAAGACCATCGCATACCTGCTGCCCTGCCTGCGCCAGTGGAAGTTTACCGCCGAAAAACATCCCCAAATTTTGATTGTAGTACCAACCCGCGAACTTGTTGTTCAGGTTACAGAAGAAATAGAACAGCTGACAACCTACATGAGTATCCGGGTTGCAGGAGTTTATGGTGGAGAAAATATGATCAGGCAAGCGCCGCTTATCCTTGAAGGACTGGATATATTGGTTGCCACGCCGGGACGTCTGCTGGATTTTGCACTTAACGGGACGCTTAAACTCCGGTTAGTTAAACGATTCGTGATTGATGAGGTGGATGAAATGCTTAATCTGGGATTTCGTCCGCAGCTCATCCGAATTATGGATTTACTGCCCCGAAAAAGACAAAATCTGATGTTCTCGGCAACGATGACAACAGAAATAAAGGACTTCATAGCTGATTTCTTTATTGATCCTCAGGAAATTGAAGCAGCGCGTACCGGCACTCCGCTGGCAAATATCAAACAGATAGGAATAAAAGTTGCGAACTACAATACAAAAATAAATTTACTGGAATACCTGCTGAAAACAGAGCCTGGATTTTCGAAAGTATTGCTGTTTGTATCGACTAAAAAACTAGCAGATGAAGTATACGAAAGAATTTCTTCGCTGTTTCCGGATAACATCGGTGTCATTCATTCCAACAAAACCCAGAATAATCGTTTCGAGACACTGAATTCATTCAACAAAAACGCGCTTAGGGTATTAATAGCAACAGACATTGTCGCACGCGGACTGGATTTCGACGATGTAACCCATGTGGTGAATTTTGATGTGCCAGAAGAACCCGAAAACTACATGCACCGCATCGGACGTACAGGACGCGTTGACAAAAAAGGGGTGGCAGTAACTTTTATCACTAAAGATGATGCTACCAAACGCGAAAGCATCCAACTGCTTATGGGACAAAAAATCCCGATGATGCGCATGCCCGAAGAAGTAGAAATTTCAACCGAGCTTACCGAAAGTGAACTTCCTCAAATTATGACAGGAAACTCAGTGGCTTTCGTTTCCAAAAAAGAAGATCACGGCCCGGCTTTCCATGAAAAGAAGGACAAAAACAAAAAAGTGAATATGAAGATCCGTCGTAAGGAAGCCCTTAAGTTGAAATACGGAAAACCAAAAACAAGAGGACAGAAAAAGAAATAATCCGTTCTGTTTCTCAGAATTTGATATTGGCCAGTTTCAGCATGACATTGCCTTTCAGATTGGCCTGAATACGTACAGCTCCCGGTACCAGACTGACACTCTTCATGGTAAAATCGTCCAGTTTTCCCTGAAGACTAACACCTTCATAGACTTTATAATTTTTGAGCATGACATTAGCTTCGGTTTTCATCTGATCAGTGTATTCTTTTACCGGAAATGAAAGATAAGGAATAATCTTCTTCAGAATTAGACCATGCAGCAACCAATCGGCCGATTTAATGAGCGTATTCTTTGTTTTCAGCTCAAATTCCGGATTGGCGACTTCTACAGTCATTTTCGAAGGATTATAAATCATATCACCTGTGAAATAAATACGTCCTTTGACCGAACCAATAACATCTGCCGAAAAAACAGCTTTCCCCTCACTGCCGAAAACCGATAAATCGGTAATCTTAATATATTTTTTGCCCTGACTGAATGTTTGGTTAAGCAGTTGCTGTTTGGCAAGTTCGGATATCTTGTCGAAGGTCACATCGGCAGCCACATTCAGATTGAACTGCTGCGGCGCACTGTTGGATCGTTTGAACGGAGGTAACGCTACCGGCTTGCCTGCTGCTGGTTTTGAGCCCATAATGGTTTCCACCCGGCCATAAAGCGAAATATCTGTCTGAAGTTTACCGCCCTTAGTCACAAAAGGAGATACCAAAATGTCTTTGGGAATAATTCGTACCCACACATCGTTTTCGGCACTTGCCTGTACGGGTTTCTGAAGCTCAGTCCAGGCGGCTGCTACCTGTTTATTCAGACTGGCAAATTCACTGAGCGATTTATCTATCTGTTGCGTAATGGTCTTTCCGTATTTCGAGAGAGCCAGATCGGCGATGGGTTTTACAGGCACATTAACGCCAATCATATTCAGTTTGGGTGTCTGAATCCATTCATAGCCCTGCGAAGCAGTTTCGGCTACCAGATTCCAGTTTTTGTCAATTCCTACAGATGTTTTATACTTCAGTGCAATAATTCCCGTAGCCTCGTAATCGTCGGCAAGGGTCACGCCCAGTTTTTGAACCTTCCAGGCAAACCGCGACCAAATTTTCAGGGGAATACGGTACTCTATATTGTTATTGTTTACAGTAAAGGTAAAATCGCCGGATTTCCAGACTTTGATTGACAAATCCTTGTCCGTAATGTTTGAACCTTCATACAGCAAACCATTCAGGTTGTTGTTGACAGAAGTTTCAAGTTGTTTGATATCCAGTTCCAGATGCAGCGGAAGCTCCGAATAGGCTGGTGAAAGATCGGAAGGCAAATAGGATTCTTTGGGACGTTCGGTTTTCAGGGTTTTACATGAAGATAACAGCAACCCTGTTGCCAGAGTAATGAAAACGAAGAATTTATATTTCATTTCTGATATTTTTATTTTTAAATGTTTTTTCCTTTCAATACGCTATAACATACTGATGATTAATCATTTGACTTCATATCGTTCCAATTTTATTGAAGTTCAATGGTTGTTTCTTCGATATTCAGTACATCATTGAGCGAAACTTCGGTGGTCATGTTACTGTATATTACCCAGCCGGTATTACCGTGAATTTGCGAGGCAATGCGTGTTTCATTGACCATTGGCGGAAAATCAAGCTGCTCGTTTTTAATATCAACGTTCATGTCTGAAGCAATGCCTTTAACAATTTTTTTTGCAAATTCGGTGAGCTGACCTGAGTCTGCGGTTTGCCACGACCGGATTATTGAATAATCGTTATCGGTATCAATTTCATCGAGCAGCACAGTAAGCATTCCGTCGAAAGGTTCGCCTCCGTATGCGTTTGGTAATTTAACGGAAGTATTCAGCTCCTCGCCCAGTTTGTATTTACCTCCGTGAAACGAATAAAACTGATTAATCAGTTTGACGGATGAACCTTCAATCGCTTCTTTTGAATTAAACTTACTTTCCAAACCATTAATCATATTTACCAGTTGCGGTATCGTGTCAAATTTTGTTCGCAACATTTCAAACGCTTTTTGGTTTTGTGCCTGCATTTCCTGCCAGTTGAGTATTTCTTTAAATACTCCTGTTTCAGATACGCTGAAGATGATTTTTGAATTTTCACCCAGCTTATACAAGTCATCCAATAAAGGGTTTGGCGTATTGATTACCTTTACATCGTGCGATAGCCATTGAATAGTGTAGGAATTTGCAGTAGAATCAAGCACTTCAACGTCGAGCAGGTATGCTATCTTTTGTTTACTTATCGTGTCTGTACCATTTTGGATCTTGTTTGATTCTTCGGTTACCTGATAGGTTTGCTTATCATGAACATTCCAGTAACCCACTACCTGGACTGTTGAATCTGCTGCATTTATCTGACCAAAAAGCGAAAATCCGCAAAATACAAATAAAAGAAATGCAGTTATTTTTTTCATTTGAAAATAATTTATTTTTTACATTGTCAAATGGAACTTGCATGCCGAATTTTTACTGTATTTGTTGAATACTCGTATTAATGCTCGTTTCATGAAATCAATTTTTCTGAAGTAATTTCGAATAATTTCGGGTTGTAAAATTACTCTTTTTTTAAGACAAAATATAACAACTACGTTTTAATTCAAAGCCACCTCTGAAATTTATAACATCAGATTGGTTTACAACCCTATCACTTTGGCATCGACCCCAAATACAAGCTTTGTATCAATGACATATTCTTCTGTCGTAGCTTTTACAGTTGTAACTTTTACATTCAACTTTATATTGTTTTTAGTTACATAATCCTTCAGGTTTACCTTATTGTCAACATTCAGATCAAGTGAATTTCCAACATTAGTGTTAACATCTTTTTTTGAGGCCATCAAAACAGGTTCAAGTCCGTCGGCAGAAATGTAGACCTCAACTGATTTGAGGAAACTAAAATCAGCTGTTTGTGGTTTATTTATTTTGAATGCAGCACTTTTAATGCTAATGCTTTCCACTAAATCCGCGTTGATGTTAAACATTTCGAAATAACTCATGTAGTTAGTCTCCACATCGGGGGTTGAAAACGAAAAGCCATTCATCACGGGTAATAATCCAGGAAGAGTAAACTGCTGGCTCACCGGCAGATCAAACTGAGTTAATTTTTCAATCTCCTTGCATGAAGGAAATATTGCCACGATTAATGCAAAAAATAATAAAAACTTTTTCATATCTATATTTATCTGTGTGTTAATTATAAAACCAGTTTTGATGCCAATAAATTCATTCATCAGTTTCCACTATATATACTTCTCGCAAAAATATAAAAACTTTTTCAACTCACTTCGACCACACTTGAGTATAAAGCATAAAAAAATCGTTTTGAAGAATGATAAATAACACCTTCAAAACGAATTTATTGTTATTGATGCAATTTATTTTTTTTCTTTCAATAAATCACGGATTTCTGTAAGCAAAGTTTCTTCTACAGATGGCGCAGCAGGAGCTTCGGGAGCCAGTTCTTCTTTTTTCTTGAATGAATTCATACCTTTGATAGCCAGAAAGATGGCCAAAGCAATGATCAGGAAGTCAAAAGTAACCTGAATAAAGTTGCCATAATTCAGTGTAGCAGCCGCTTTTTCCACACCGTTTACAACTTCAGCCGGTCTAATTACCCATTTGAGTTCTGTGAAATTTACACCGCCAAGCAACAAGCCAATTAATGGCATGACAATATCAGCTACAAATGATGCAATGATTTTACCGAATGCACCACCAATGATTACCGCAACAGCCAGGTCAATTACATTGCCTTTCATTGCAAATTCTTTGAATTCTTTAATAAAGCCCATAATTATTATTTTTAAGTTAAATACTTTGAATGCAAAAATATACAATTAACTTTAAATTACAAGCAGTTTGGCAAACTAAATTCACCATATACCTATAAAAACTATCAAATTACTCGAAAAAACAATAATAATGATTAGAAGAA
>JAFNAU010000210.1 GCA_017860335.1 Bacteroidota bacterium | reverse complement strand
ACAAACTGATTTGCAATCATAAAATCGTAAAACAAAATTATTTCTTAAAATCGCTGCGTAAGCACACAAAAAAAGAGGATGTCGTTATTGGACACCCTCTTTTTTATTATGTCATTTTTTCTATCGTACCAGGGGTCGATCAGAATCCGCTGTAAACGACTTCCATTTTCATGGGTATTTTTTTGTTTTTACCACTATAAACACTGACAGCTTGTAGTTGGCTGTTCTGTCGAACTGAATTAATCGTTGTGCTAGATGAATAGTAGGAGGAAGTGGTGGTTTTGTTGACGTCAACCGGTACGAGAACCATATTCACATATCCATCCTTATGGCTTTCTGCTGGTTTCTTTAGCTCTGCATCAATAAGGGTGCTTAATCCGCTGAAAGTATAATGATATTCGTATGTAGTCGATGTAAGGCTCGTACTGTCAAGACTAACGAGATAAGAACTGCCCGAAGCAGGTAGCTTATTGTTTTTGAAAAAATTATCCAGTTCATCTTCTTTTACCAGCAACATATTCTTAACGTATGGCAAGCGGGTTCCGATTGTATCTTTATCAACCACATTCACCTGCAGGATAGCACTGTTAATAATCCGGTGTTTATTAGCGGGCAAGGTAAGCCTGCTGCGCATCTTTTCTATCGGAATTTTCACGCGGGTGTAGCAGTTTGCAGGTGATGAGATATAATTTATTTCGTCGTCCTGTGTGAAATCTGTGGGACGCGATGGATGGGTTATGCGATTTACTCGTTTCACCTCCAGGTTACTTGCCGGGAATGTTAAGGCAACTTTGCTGATGCTTCCGTCTTTTGTATACGTATTGTGATAGTAAAGCATCAGGTACACTCCGCTGACATTGAGCAGTGTGGTGCTTCCAAAATCGGTAGTGATGTATAGTCCTTTGAAAAAATTACGAAAATTGCGGTCGCTCGCAAACACAGCCGGATCGGAGGTAAAAAAGCGATTTAAAAAATCATTATTCAATTTGATAGATACACTGGTATTATCATCGTTTTCCTTTACATCATAGACAGTAAAAATACCTTCATTTTCAGCGTTCAGGCGTTTCCCGAAATTCACAAAATTTGCCGGATTGATATCAGACCGGTAATTTTCTTTCATTCTCAGCGAATCCTGTAATTCATAAACACTTATTTCCATCGGTGAAGTGCTCAAACCAAAATAAGAATCAAAAGTCATGAACAATTTAACAGAATCGGGTGCTGCTACTGCCACCGATTTATCGAGGAATTTATAATCGGTCGGATAGTAAAACTGGGTCAGAATATCGGCTCTGGTTGTACCCAGCACATTGTCAATATAAGTTCCCAGCAGAAAAGAATCGGGGGTGGAATAGATATAATCCACCATATAGGTTTCAGTCGTCAGGTGAAAAGTATCTGCCTTAATTGAAATTTTATCGGAGGTCGGTTGGATATTTTCGCCCAGATTTAATGCCGAGTCATCACACGAAGCAAAAAAAACTGAAGTAAGTATCAAAAGCGAAAACACAAATTTAAACTTCATGGAGTAAGTAATTAGTAGTAAATAAATTTTTTGAATGAAATTATAAGCTATCGTAAAAATTCAGATAATCATCCGCGTAATCTTCGGTATCCACATAGGGTAAAAACTTAATTTTTTTCTCAGTCACATACTCAGTCAGATTCTGATTGATCGATTTACTCGACTGTATTACCCCGTCCGAGTAATCAATAGCCAGTTTTGACAGGGCTACGTAGTCAATTTCCTTGCCGCTGATACTTGTCAGGTCTTTTTTGTGAATTCCTTCCAGCAAAAGATTGTCGGCGAACTGAGCTTGAAATGGTTTTGTAAAATCATCATTGAACAAAGAATAAACAACTTTCGAGTGTTTGAAAAAAGGATCCTCGTTATAAGCCTTTTTGATGTACAAAGGCGCTAATGCTGTCATCCAGCCCTGACAGTGAATAACATCGGGTGTCCAGCGCAGCTTTTTCACTGTTTCCATAACTCCGCGAACATAAAAAATAGTACGTTCGTAGTTATCGTCATATTCCACTCCATTGTCATCCTTTATCGTGTTTTTCCGTTGAAAATAATCGTCATTATCGATAAAATAAACCTGCATCCTTGCCGATTGTATGGAGGCAACTTTAATAATCAGCGGATGATCAGTATCATCAATAATTAAATTCATACCCGAAAGCCGGATGACTTCATGCAACTGGTTGCGTCGTTCGTTCACAAGCCCGAATTTAGGCATGAAAGTGCGGGTTTCTTTACCCCTTTCCTGCGCTGCCTGTGGCAAATAACGACCCTGATTTGCTATTTCCGATTCGGGTAAATACGGAAATATTTCCTGAGATATAAATAAAATCTTAGAATTTTTTTTCTGCTTGACCATCCTTGCTGAGTGTTTATATTTTATTCACTTGCAAAGATATATAAAAAAAATCGGAAATACGCAAATTAAATTTTATAACTAACAATGTTTAACGGGTAAAAAATGTAAATAATTTTACGGGTTAAACAATATTAATTCATTTTATAATCTGATAATACTGTGAATTTATCAAAAAAATACAGCTTTCCGGTTTGAACGGAAAGCTGTGTAAGTTCTTTAAAATGACTTTCAGAAACAATTGCATTAATCAAATAATTTAGCAATTTTATCGGCGTAGAAGTTTTCGATTACATTTCTCTTAATTTTGAGAGTAGGTGACAGGAAGCCGCTTGCCTGCGACCATTCGTCGGTAACAAACTGATAGCGCTTAATTTGCTCGTAATCGCCAAAGAAATGATTATAGTGTTTGATCTCTTTTTGAAAGCGTTTTATCACATCGGGGTGTTTTATTATTTCCTCGTTCGTAGTGTAAGGGATTTTATGCTCTTTACACCAGGCCTTCAGATAAGTAAAATCGGGCAGAATAAGTGCTGCTGCAAACTTCTTGTTTTCGCCGAGTACAATCAGATTTTCGATAAAACCGGATTCGGTAAACTTGGATTCGACCGTTTGCGGATTGACGTATTTGCCAAAGGAAGTTTTGAAAATACTTTTCAGTCGGCCCGTGATAACCAACTGACCTTCGGGTGTAAATTTGCCGGTATCGCCTGTATGCATCCAGCCATCCTTATCAATCACCTGAGCGGTCATTTCCGGATCTTTGTAATACCCCATCATCACATTGTGACCCCGGAATACGATTTCATCCCGTTCAATAATCCGGATTTCCACTCCGGGCAGCGGTGGTCCTACGGTTCCGAACTTACGGCCATTCACACCGCGCTGACTGACTGCAATCACCGGCGACCCCTCGCTCATGCCGTAACCTTCAAACACCGGCATTCCGATAGCTGAAAAAAACGAAGCCATATGAGGCTGGATGGCAGAACCTCCCGACACTACGATGTCAAAATTTCCTCCGATAGCTTCGCGCCACTTGGAGTAAATCAATTTATCTGCAACCTTCAGCTGATACTGCATGACTTTACTCATTCCTTTCAGTTGATATTTGGTGGCAAGATCGAATGCCCAGTAATAGATATTTTTCTTAGGGAAAGGCAAATCGCGGCCAGCCGAGTGAAGTTTGTCATATATTTTTTCGAGAAGCCGGGGTACGCAGGACATCATGGTCGGGTTTATTTCCTTGATATTTTCGGCGATAGTACCCAGACTTTCGGCATAGTAAACAGACATGCCGAGATACTGATACAAATATACAAGCATTCGCTCATAAGCGTGGCAAAGCGGCAGAAAACTCAACGCTTTATTGCTCCACTCCATGGGGGTGTCTTTCAGGTTTAGTGGTTAACCAGATTGCTGTGTGAAAGCATTACACCTTTTTGCACTCCTGTTGTTCCTGATGTATATATGATTGTTGCGAGTTCATTGGATTCGATACTTGCTTTGATTTTGGTAAGTTCATCGGGGTGCGGATGCTGACGTCCTAGTTCTATTAGCTCATCCAGTATTTTGTATTGACTGTGTTCTTCATTGAAGGTGAAAATTTCTTTTAACGAAGTGATGGTTGGCATTATTGGCTCCAGTCGTGCTCTCAGATCTTTTCCTTCGATAAAAATCATTTTTACCTCGGCATGGTTCAGTATGTGCCGGTAATCTTCCTGGCTGATGGTTGGATAGATTGGAACAGAGATTGCTCCTATCTGCATCACTGCAAAATTCAATGTATTTCTGAATGCTGAATTTCTGCCATTGTCCATCCCGTTTGCAAGCTAATGCTGCATCCTGATTGGGAAACTTTTCCACATATCGGTCCAGGATATCAAATATTCTAGTTATTTCCATGTCATTCTATTTTAACAGGTTCTGTACTTTTTCAAAATTCCAAAGGTAGAATTAATTATTTAAAAACTGTTTGATAATAACAAAAAAAATGCACACTCTACATGGCAAATGGCTTCAAAATAGCTTCTGAGTAGCTTTTTTGAAAAAAAATCAAAATATTTTTCGATTTTTTTTGTTGCACCTATTGCAGATATCAAAATTTGCCGTATCTTTGCACAGCATTTGAGAAAACAACTACCTAACGAGGTAAACAAGCTTACTCAAATAAAAAAAAACCTGGTGTGGTAGTTCAGCTGGTTAGAATACCTGCCTGTCACGCAGGGGGTCGCGGGTTCGAGTCCCGTCCATACCGCCAGGATTTAGCGCTAAAACTTTGAAAAATGAGTTTTAGCGCTTTTTTATTTTAAAGATTTCTGCCAAAGTAGCGACTTCCACAGCTTAGATTAAAATCAAAACCGCCATCAGGATAATTCCGGAAAGG
>JAFNAU010000040.1 GCA_017860335.1 Bacteroidota bacterium | reverse complement strand
GTCGAATGTAAAAAACAATCATTCTACTACAAATATGTGACTTCTACGAAGTCAAAAAACAAAATAAATGCCATTTGTTAAAAAGTCAAGATGACTTCGGTATGTAAAGTTAGGAAAATTTGCTAAAAAACAAATTTTATTATAAAAATCGTTCAATGAGTAACAGCTTTTTTTTGAATTGAAAAAGAGACAAAATTCACATTTAATTTGCTATGTGACGAGTTTTTTGTAATTTTGCACATTTAGTGTTGTTGTAGTGTTGTTATCTGGGGTGATATTTCTTTTATGTCTAAATTTTCTTATACGAGGATACATTAATTAATTTTATCAGAAATCAGATATATGAAAAGATCATATATATTATCGATTGCATCAATTTTAATCTTTTTAACTGGCTGTACCACTCAAAAAGAACTTGCATATTTTAATACCATTACTTCCGGTTCGACAGAGAGTCTGAATGCCCAGATCAAAAATGCAAGACCGGAACCCAAAATTCTGGTTGATGACCGTTTGACAATAACAGTATCAGCTATAGATCCGAACGCGGTTGCTGTTTATAATCTACCTTTTGTATCTTATGCATCTCCGGGTTCTGACCAAATTTATTCATCGCCTGTTTTACAGTCTTATCTCGTAAATCCCGATGGCAAAATTAATTTCCCTGTACTGGGCAAAATTAAACTTGAGGGACTAACTTTGCCCGAAGCATCAGATTTGATTAAAAACAAACTATCTGAGCACGTAGAAAACCCGATAGTAAATATCCAGTTTGTGAATTTCAGAATTACTGTTCTGGGAGAGGTACTTCGTCCCGGACAGTTTACGATTCCGAACGAACGAGTAACCATACTGGATGCTTTGGGACTGGCGGGCGATATGACTATTTATGGACGAAGAGACAATGTGCTGATCACCCGTAACAATAACGGAAAACTTGAATTTGCCAGAATTAATCTTAATTCAGACGAAATCTTCAAATCACCCTACTATTATTTACAGCAGAATGATGTGATTTATATTGAACCAAATACCGTGAAATCAATATCATCACAAAATATTCCTCTTTATTTATCATCATTATCCACATTAGCCACTTTAGTTGCGCTAATTTTTTCAATTTCAAAAAATTAGTATTTCCGGGGCTTAAAACCTGCTTTTACGAAATTTCAACTATATGGAAAAAAACAACAATATAAATAACACTGAAATCATTAATCTGAGGGAACTTGTTTCCAAATACGTTCAAAAATGGTATTGGTTTGTTCTGGCAGTCATATTTGCTTTTATCGTTGCGACAATTTATTTAAAGAAAACAGATAACAAATTCCAGGTTCAGACTGTAATTTTGCTTCGGAATGAAGATAATACCAGCGAAATATCCCAGCTGGCTATGATGGAAAGTTTAGGCCTGATGGGAACATCCAGAGTAGTTGACGATGAGATTCAGGTGATAAACTCCAACAAAATCTTAAATCAGGTAATTGATACTTTGGGAATACAAGCTGAGTATTTTGAAAAAAACGGATTGAAGTACGTTGAAAAATATAAATCTTTACCTTTCGAACTGAATATTCCGGTGCATTTTTCCGATTCGCTGAAAGCACCAGTAAGAATTGAAGTTAAGACGGGCACAGGGTTTTGTAAGATAAAGGTGAAATATGGTGAAGAGTTCAGCAAAAATTATACGCTGGATAATATACAGCAACCGTTCTCCACACCTGCAGGAACATTGAGTTTCAGAATAAATTCGACTGTTAAACCGGGGATGAAGTACAAAATCAACCTTTATCCAAAGAAAGAGTTGCTGGCGCAGTTTCGCTCAAAACTGAATGTGTCGGTAGTAAATAAACAATCCAATGCTATCAGAATATCCATTGTAGAGTCGAATATCAAGAAGGCAGAGGATATTCTGAACAAAATAGTAGAGTTATACAATCTGGACGCTATCATTGATAAAAATATCGTAGCAACCAATACCGGAAACTTCATCGAAGACAGATTAGTGCTGATAACAAAAGAACTTTTTGATGTGGAGTCGGAGGTTGAAAATTACAAAAAAGCCAATGCGCTGACCGATATTGCATCAGAAGCCGGTATTTATCTTGAATCTGCCAGCGAATATGAAAAAAAGATAGCCGAACTTGAAACTCAGCTCAATTTAATACAATACATTGAAAGTTATATCAGGGAAAATAAAAATCAGTATAACCTGATACCTGCCAATATCGGAATTGAGGATAAATCGCTGATGGAATTAGTCCTCAATTACAATTCAGTATTGCTGGAGAGGATGAAGCTATCGCGTACTGCCAACGAAAAAAACCCGGTGCTGATGCAGCTTGAGCAACAAATAAAAGTGCTGAAAGGTAATGTTCTTGAAAGCATTAGCAGTGTAAAATCAGGGTTGAAGATCGCCCGCAATGATGTGTTACGCAAAGATGCTCAGTTCAATTCGAGAATTAAAGCTGTTCCAACTCAGGAAAGACAGTTTCTGGAGATAAAACGTCAGCAGGAAATCAAACAGAATTTATATCTTTTCCTGGCTCAAAAACGCGAGGAAAACGCGTTAAGTCTGGCCAGTACAGCACCGGCAGCCAGAACTGTTGATCGGGCATATGCTTCATTGACACCAGTATCACCTAAAAGAATGATTGTCTATCTGGTAGCTCTGATTTTAGGACTGCTGATTCCGTTCCTGTACATTTATCTGAGGGATCTGATTAATAATAAAATAGAAGATGTCAAGGAGTTCCAAAAAACCGTTAAACCACCGTTTCTGGGCAGTATCTGCATCAGCCGCGAGTCAGACAGAGTGGTTGTGCAGGCTGGCAAAACGTCAACCATCGTTGAGATGTTCCGGTTGATACGCACCAATCTTCAATTTGTCATCGGAAGTAAAAAAAATCCGGCAATACTTATTACCTCCAGTATCAGCGGTGAGGGAAAATCTTTTATTTCCATAAACATTGCTATGTCACTGGCTTTATTGAACAAAAAAGTTGTACTGATAGGTATGGATATCCGTAATCCGGTGCTGAAGGATTATATGCATTTGTCGAATACCAACGGTCAGGGGGTTACGCTTTATCTCTCAGATACCAGTGTTCAACTTAGCGATGTAATTATTCCATCCGGTTATAATTCAAATCTGGATGTTATTCCGGCAGGTCCTGTTCCGCCTAATCCTTCGGAGTTGTTGTTGAGTTCCCGACTTGATGAACTGGTAATAGAACTGAAGAAAATATATGATTACATCATTCTCGATTCAGCACCGATTGGTATTGTGTCGGATACGTACCTGCTCAACAGGGTAATTGATAACTGCATCTATGTTGCTCGTCAGGATCATACCCCGCGTGAAGCTTCCAACCTGATCAATGAAATATATGCAGAAAAACGGTTGAACGGAATGGCGCTGGTACTTAACGGTACTCAGGCTACTTCTGTTTATGGATATGGTTACGGTTACGGACGGTCAAAGAATAAATTCAAGAATATGCCCAAACTTACTTTCGGGGATAAACTGAATGAATCAATCATGCGATTGTTCCATAAAGACTAAACAACAATAATTGGATAGTAAAAAAAACTCTGAAACGATTCAGAGTTTTTTTATTGGGTAATGGGAAACTTGTATATTATTAAAGTTTCCTTTTGTTGTTTTGTAATAAATTGATATATAATCAAATATGTAAGATGATGTTTTCTTGTGAAAAAAATATCTGATTTATTGAGCATCATTACTGTTTTTTTTATAGTTTTGCAAATTCAAATCATAATATGGAAAAATTAGCTGAAAATATTGTTTATACCGCACATCAGAAATTTATAAATTTTGGTATAAAAAGTATCTCTGTTGATGATATATGCAATGAATTGCGTATATCTAAAAAAACATTTTACAATCATTTCGGGCAAAAGGAATCGCTGATCGAAGCCGTATTGGAATTTGAAATGAGAAAAAACACTGAGGTTTTTGAGAAAATGTATAAAAACAAGAACGCAATAGATGCCCTGATTATAATCATCAAAGAGCTTAAAAACCGTATAGATAAGGAACCGGATACATTTCTGCACGATCTGGAGAAATATTATCCGGCAACTTACGCGAAATTCAAAGACAAACAGACCGTCAGGATCAAAAGTTGTTTCGAGAATAATCTGAGAAAAGGGATAGAAGAGGGATTTTACAGAGAAGACATTGATATCGAACTCGTATCCCTGTTTCACTCCATTCAGATCAGACACACTTTTGATGAAATGCAGAGTTTTATACCCAAAATACCGAAGAAACGTCTCGTGGATTTTTTTATAGATCTGATCGTAAAACTTATAACCAATGAGAATGGTTACAGGTACATGGTTGAAAACTATTATAAAATTGCTGATAATTAAGAAAAAATAAAAAGATAATGAAAAAGACAGTATTATTCATTTTCGGATTGATATTCGCCGGTAGTGTGGCAGCACAGGATACCATTTCCCTGAGTTTGCCACAGGCAATCACTATCGCGTTAAGCGAAAATCCCACTATCAAGATTGCCGACAAAGAGATTAAAAGAGTGGAATACAGCAAGAAAGAAAAATATGGAGCATTATTGCCCAATGTTTCTTTAGGTTTATCGTATGCAAGGAGTTTGAAAAAACAAAAAATGTTTTTCTCAATACCTGGTATGCCTGCCAATCCCGATGGCATAGAAGTGGGTCAGGATAACACGTTCAATGGTTCCACCAATGGCTTGATGGCTACATTGCCGTTATTTGCTCCGGCGCTGTGGCAATCAATCAATATGTCGGAACTTGACATGGAACTGGCGCTTGAAAGTGCGCGTTCATCCAAGATTGCACTCGTTAATCAGGTTTCCAAAGCCTATTATGCCATTCTGATGGCGCAGGATTCGTACAATGTACTGAAAAGAACCTACGAAAACTCAACTGAAAATAACCGGATTGTTCAGAACAAATTCAAACAGGGAGTAGTTTCCGAATTTGAATCCATACGGGCGGAAGTACAGTTGCGCAATGTCGGAGCCAATCTCTCTGCTGCAGAGAATGGAGTGGAACTGACCAGGTTGCAGCTTAAAATGCTGATGGGAGTGGAGATGGATCAGGAAATTAAAGTCGAAGGCAGCTTGGCCGATTACGAGAATAAAATGTACTCCGATGTGTTGAAAATTGACACTTCAACACTTGCCGATAACTCGGACCTGAAACAGTTTGATATTAAATCTCGTCAGCTTAACCAATCGGTTAAACTTCAGCGTGCTTCTTGGATGCCTACGCTATCGGCCAGCTTCAACTATAATTATATGTCGGTTGCCAACGACGATATCCTCTTCACAGGTGATCAGCGATGGTTCCCAGCATCGAATGTGGGCATTGTGCTTTCAATTCCGCTATTTCAGGGCGGACAGCGTTACTTTAAAGACAAACAACTGCAAATACAGGTTGATGAACTAAAAGATCAGAAACTCAACCTCAAACGCAGCCTGGAACTGCAGGCAATGAGTTACATAAATAATATCGAAAAAGCAATGAAACAGATCGAATCAAACAAGGTTGCTCTCAGTCAAGCCGAAAAAGCAATGACTATATCGCAAAAAAGATACGAAGTCGGTGCCGGAACCTATCTGGATGTGGCAAATGCCGAACTGGCTTATCAGCAATCGGGTCTGGCATACAATCAGGCTATATATGACTACCTGTCGGCCAAAACCGACCTGGAAAAACTTCTCGGAAATAAATAATACACAGTAACAAAAAACATCATAACATATGAAAAACTATAAATTATTAACTATCAGTTTAATAGCGGTTGCTTTTAGTTTAGTATCGTGCAACAAAGCAAGCAAAGACAAAACGCAACAGAAAGATGCTGTATTAACGGTAAAATTATCCCAGGTTTTTGAACGGGATGTTCCGCAGAATCAGGAATATACGGCTACTGTTCAGCCTGAAATTAAAAACAATATTGCACCGGCATCTCCGGGCCGCATCCGCCGTATACTTGTCAATGTGGGCAGCCGTGTTGCTGCGGGTCAGCGTATCGTTCAGATGGATGCTGCAAATCTGGCCAATTATCAGACACAGATCGATAACCTGCGCCGTAATTACAACCGTATTTCCGAATTGTTTGCCGTTGGCGGCACATCACAACAGGAAGTGGACAACGTAAAGGCTCAACTCGAACAGGCAGAAACCACCCTTCGTAATCTGAATGAAAATACCTATCTTACCAGTCCGATAGGTGGTATAGTTACCGCAAAGAACTACGACAGCGGCGATATGTATTCGGGACAAATGCCTGTATTGACCGTTATGAAAATCAATCCGGTGAAAATCCAGATAAATGTGTCGGAGTCGCACTATTCGAAAATAAAAACCGGAATGAACGTAGATATCCATTTCGACGTTTTCCCGAATCAATTATTCAGTGGCAACGTAAGCCTTATTTATCCCACTATCGATGAACGTACGCGTACTTTCCCAGTTGAAATAAAACTTGCCAATAACGACAGTAAAGTACGTCCCGGTATGTTTGGACGCGTAACTATTAATTACGGAACCGAAAAAAGAGTTGTGGTACCCGACCAGGCAGTTATCAAACAGGCAGGTTCAGGAGCACGTTATGTATATACCTACAACGACGGTAAAGTAAGTTACCTGCAGGTAGAACTTGGACAGCGGCTGGAGAATGAGTACGAACTTATTTCCGGAGTTCCTTCGGGAGCGCAGGTGGTAATAGCCGGACAGGCAAAACTGACTGATGGAGCAACTGTTACGGTTGTAAAATAATTTTTTTGAGTGAAATTGTTTTTTACGAAATAATTAAAAAATATAATTAATGAAAATTTACGAAAGTGCAGTAAAAAAGCCGATTATGACGATATTGATTTTTATCGGAGTAATGATTTTGGGACTTTTTTCACTGAATAAACTGCCTATTGACTTGTTGCCTGATATCGAAACAAATACGATTATGGTAATAACAAGTTACCAGGGCGCAAGTGCCGCCGATATTGAAACCAATATTACCAGGCCATTGGAAAATACGCTGAATACTGTATCCAATCTGAAGAATATCACCTCTACGTCACGCGAAAACAGATCAATCATAACCCTCGAGTTCGATTACGGTCTGGATATTGATGTGCTGACAAACGATGTTCGCGACAAGCTCGATATGGTTAAAACCTATTTGCCTGATGCTGCCGGAGATCCTATAATTTTCAAGTTTAGTACCGATATGATCCCGGTAATGATGATAGCGGCTACAGCTGATAAAAGTTTACCGGCATTGTATAAAATTCTGGACGATAACGTATCCAATCCACTGGCACGTATCAATGGAGTAGGGTCTGTCTCCATTAGTGGTGCACCCGAAAGGGAAGTGCAGGTATTTGTTGATCCGGCCAAAATGGAGGCTTACAACCTGACCATCGAGGGTATTGGTCAGAATATACGGCTCGAAAATGTGAATACTCCGGTGGGTAATATGGATATCGGAAGCGAAACCTATTCCATTCGGGTTGAGGGTGAATTCAGCGATGTTTCCCAGTTAAAAAGTATTGTTGTCGGAACCTACAATGGTAAAACAGTTTATTTGTCAGACATTGCCAATGTGCTTGATGACAAGGAAGAACGACTTCAGGAAAGCTATACCAATGGTGTTCAGGGCGCAATGATTGTTGTGCAGAAACAGGCTGGCGCCAATACGGTTCAGATTGCCAACGAAATTAATAAGGTTTTACCCGATATTAAGAAAAATCTTCCACCCGATATAAAACTCAGTCTTATTAACGATACCTCGCAGAGTATTAAAAACACGATTAAGGGACTTGCCGAAACTGTTCTGTTTGCCTTTCTTTTCGTAATTCTGGTGGTATTGTTTTTCCTGGGCCGTTGGCGTGCTACCATCATTATCATCCTCACCATTCCAGTGTCACTTCTGGCCTCGTTCATTTATTTGTCAGCCACGGGAGGTTCGCTCAACGTTATTTCGCTGAGTTCTTTATCCATAGCTATCGGTATGGTGGTGGATGATGCCATTGTTGTGCTGGAGAATATTACCTCGCATATAGAGCGGGGGAGCAGTCCGAAGAGCGCTGCCATACATGGAACTAATGAGGTTTCGCTTGCTGTGGTTGCTTCTACACTCACGTTGATTGCCGTATTCTTTCCGCTGACGCTTATTTCCGGTATGGCCGGGGTGATGTTCGCGCAGCTCGGATGGATTGTAACAATTATCATGACGATGTCGCTGATTTGCGCCATGACACTGACACCAATGCTGAGTGCCCAAATGCTTCAGTATAACAAAAATCATACAGCCTTTTTCAAAAAAGTATTTACTCCTATCGAACGTTTCCTCGATGGACTGGATGACAGATATGCCCGTATGGTAAACTGGGCGGTTCGTCACCGCTGGACAGTGATGGTGCTTGCTACTCTTTTCTTTATTCTTTCCATGATACCCATTGCGTTTGTAGGATCCGACTTTTTCCCTCCGCAGGATAATGGCCGTATTGCTGTCAATATTGAAATGCCTGTAGGTACGCGAATGGAGATTTCGCGTGAAGTGGCTTCCAAACTTGAAGCTGAATGGAGAAAAAAATATCCTGCTCTTGAAATAGTCAACTACACGGTAGGGCAGGCAAGTAGCTCGAATATATGGGGTTCCTTGCAGTCGAATGGGAGTAACATCGTGAATATGAATCTGGGTATGAAACCACTCGAAGACAGGAGCTTATCGATGTTTAGTCTTTGCGACAGTCTGCGCCGCGATCTGGAAATGATTCCCGAAATTCAGAAATCAAAAGTTATTGCCGGAGGGGGTATGAATATGATGGGGGGACAATCTACGCTCGACGTCGAAATTTATGGTTTTGATTTCGCAAAAACGGATAAAATTGCAGCCACTTTGAAAACTGAACTTGGTAAGATTGACGGTCTGGCCAATATTAATATTAGCCGTCAGGATTATGTGCCCGAATATCAGGTCGATTTCGATCGCGAGAAACTGGCGCTGAATGGTCTTAATATCAGTACGGCTTCCAATTATCTGCGTAACCGTATCAACGGTTTGACAGCCTCGTTGTACCGCGAAGACGGGGAAGAATACAATATCCGTATCGCCTATGATCCGAAGTATCGCCAGTCCATTGAAGCCATCGAAAATATCCTCATCTACAACGCTCAGGGTCAGGCAGTAAGACTGAAGGAACTTGGTAAAGTGGTCGAAAGGTTTACACCGCCTACCATCGAGCGCAAAAACCGGCAGCGTGTCATCACGCTTGCTTCGACACTATCAGGCACTACCATGGACAAAGCTGTAAAATCAATTAATGAAGCTATCGCTAAAATGGATATCCCGGGCGATGTTTATCTCGAAGTAGGTGGCTCGTACCAGGATCAGCAGGAATCATTCGCCGATATGGGAACCCTGCTCCTGATTATCGTGCTGCTGGTATATATTGTAATGGCATCGCAGTTCGAGTCACTGGTTTATCCTTTTATCACCATGTTCTCTATTCCATTCGGTATTTCGGGTGTTTCACTGGCGCTTTTCATGTCTGGTCAGACAATCAACATGATGTCAGTTATCGGAGTTATCATGCTGGTGGGTATAGTGGTGAAAAATGGTATTGTGCTTGTGGACTACATCAACCTCAACCGCGAACGTGGAATGGGTATCGTTCAGGCAGTGGTAAAAGGCGGTCGTTCCCGTTTGCGCCCTGTGGTGATGACCACACTGACCACCATTCTGGGTATGTTGCCAATGGCATTATCCAACAGTCAGGGATCCGAAATGTGGAAACCAATGGCTGTAAGTGTAATCGGAGGTCTTACCGTATCTACCTTGCTGACTTTGGTGATTGTACCTTCACTGTACGCCATCACAGCTGGTATGGGCATGAAACGAAAAATGCATAAGCTGGCCAAAGTAAATAAACAATCAGCACGGTAACGAACAGCCGTATTAATCAATTAATTTGAAAACAAAATGAAAACGATATTTATTCCTTTCGATCAGGCTTTCAAAGATCAGGTCATTGCAATACTGAATGAAAACCATGTACGTGGCTTTACATTTTGGGAAAACGTGCAAGGTCGGGGAAGCAAATCAGGTGAACCGCACTTTGGAAATCATGCCTGGCCATCATTGAACAATGCCTTGCTCACCGTAGTAGATGATCCAAAAGTAAAACCAATTATGGAAGCGCTGAAAAACCTCGATAAATCGTCCGAAATGCTCGGGTTAAGAGCTTTTGTGTGGAATATAGAGGAAATGTATTAAACGCGCGCCGCACGTAATACTATTCCGAAGCTGTCTTATACATTGTTATAAGGCAGCTTTTTT
>JAFNAU010000039.1 GCA_017860335.1 Bacteroidota bacterium | reverse complement strand
ATTCAGATTGTGAATTTGAGTCTCTATGCCGTTTTGCTCCAGAACGCTTTTAATCATTTGAGCACGCTGGTAAGTGCGTATGGCTAATGTAACTAGTTTGTCTTCCATGGCTGATGTGTTGAGATGTTAATCTTATAACTGCTGAAATGTATATGTCCGTAAATCAACTTATTATTTATTTTCTTCGATGGTAAAATTAGCAAGAATTAATCAAAATCTGATTAGTTTTTTATAAAAAAACAATCGTGCTAAGAAAAATGCTATATATTTGCAATGAATTAACAGTTAACAGAATTTATACAAAAAAAATATTCAGGAATTATGAAAAAAGCAATCTGGATCATATCGCTAATAGTAGTCCTGGTTTTATCAGGTATTGTCTATTATAAGTATTATTTTGTGTTTGGAGAGGGTGTAAAAGCGGGAGAACTCAATTATATGGTGAAAAAAGGGGTCATTTTCAAAACCTACGAAGGAAAACTGATTCAATCCGGATTTCGTTCATCCGGAAAAACCCCGGGATCGACTATTCAGTCCTACGAATTTGAGTTTTCGGTGGAAAACAAAGGCATTGCCGATACCCTGATGCTGAGCAGCGGCAAGGATATGGAGCTACATTACAAGGAATACAACGGAGTTCTGCCCTGGCGCGGTTTCAGCAAATATGTCGTAGATAAAATTATTAAAATTGAGAATAAGGAGCCCTCAACCATCCCTTTTTAGAATTATCAAAAACTCCGAAATATATTGATAATTAACAATTGATAATCATCTCTTAACAAAAAAATCTGCTAATTTCCGGTAAATTTGCAGAAATTAATTCTTTATGCAATACTTGAAAAATTATTCATTATAAAATTTAATACAACATGGAAGTATCTGAATTGAAAAAATCTTTTAAAGAAGCCTATGGGCAGGAAGCTGAAGCAGTTTATTTCTCACCCGGCAGGGTTAACCTGATTGGCGAGCATACCGATTACAATGGTGGTTTTGTGTTTCCGTGCGCACTAAGTTTCGGAACCTATTTATTAATCCGTAAAAACGGCGAAAAATTTGTTCAGTTCCGTTCGCTCAACCAGCCCGAAGTTGTAAAAGTTACTTTCGACAAACTAACTGAGCGTCTCGAGAAATCATGGGCAAATTATCCGCTTGGCGTATTTGCACAATTTGTAAAACGTGGATATACATTTGAGCAGGGCTTCGATATTATGATTTGGGGCGATGTACCTAATGGTGCCGGGCTTTCATCATCAGCAGCACTCGAAGTGGTTACAGCATATGCTCTGAATGATCAGCTTGGAACAGGTCTGAACCGCACCGAACTGGCAAAAATCGGTCAGAAAGCCGAACATGAGTTCGCTTTGGTTAATTGTGGTATCATGGACCAGTTTGCAAGCGCTAATGGTAAAAAAGATCATGCAATATTTTTGAATTGCGATACACTCGATTTTGAACTCGTTCCTGTCAAACTGGAAGGTGTTAAAGTCGTGATTTCAAATACTCACAGCCCGCACAAACTCGACTCGGGCGCTTACAATCAGCGTGTTGCCGAATGTAAACTAGCAGTTGAACAACTCAATAAAGTCAGACCTATTAAATACTTGGCTGAATTAACTGAAGCCGAATTTGAAAAAATTGAAGATGCTATTACCGATCCGATAGCTCACAAACGTGCCCGTCACGTCGTTGGCGAAGTTCAGCGTACCACCGATGCAGTGAAAGCGCTGAAAGAAGGTGATATTGAGCTTTTTGGTAAGCTGATGAATGCATCTCACGTTTCACTTCGCGACGATTATGAAGTTACCGGTCCCGAGCTCGATACGATGGCCGAAGAAGCATGGAAAATCGAAGGTGTTATTGGTTCGCGTATGACCGGTGGCGGTTTTGGCGGTTGTACTGTATCTTTGGTGAAGGATGAAGCCATCGAAGAATTCAAGGAAAAAGTTGGCAAGGCTTATGAAGCTAAAATCAACATCAAACCTGATTTCTACATTGCTGAAATTGGCAACGGTGCCATGAAAGTAGAATAATCAAACAAAATACAATTAATTCCCTTTCTGCAGACATTTCTACATAAAGGGAATTGATATTAAATTCAAAAAGACTTTATGCTATGGCAGAAGAAATAATCATTGAAGGCAAGAAAGTATCTCTTTACGAAATCAAAAACAACAAAGGGATGTCGGCTGTAATTACTAATTATGGTGCACGTGTTGTGAAGCTTTGGGCTCCAGACCGGAACGGAGAGCTGGCCGATGTGGTTTTGAGTTTCGATACACTCGAAGAAATTACAACCAAAGAAACCTATTTCAATTCAACCTGCGGACGTTTTGCCAACCGTATTAAGGATGGTAAATTCACACTCGATGGCAAAGAATACACCCTCGCAGTCAACAACGGACCCAATCACCTGCATGGCGGACTGGTTGGTTTCAATATGCGTGTCTGGGAAGTTAAATCAACTACAGACAATGCAATTGTGCTTTATTATTTTTCGCCCGATGGTGAAGAAGGTTATCCGGGAAATATGGACGTGACTGTAACTTACGAGTTAACGGACGACAATGAACTTAAGATTCACTACGAAGCTACTACCGATAAACCTACGATTGCAGGATTTACGAATCATTCCTACTTCAATCTGAAAGGAGCCGGTGAAGGCACTGTACGTGACCATATTCTCCAGTTAAATGCCGATTTTCATACTGCACTCGACGACAACACCTGCCCTACAGGCGAAGTTTTGAAAGTGGATGGAACTCCTTATGATTTCCGTGAACCGACACTGATTGAGGAAAGAATTGACAATCCGGTTTATGCATCCAACAGGGGTCTTGACGACAACTGGGTGATTCGCCGAAACCAACCGCATGAACTGGCGCTGGCAGGGTATATTTATGAACCGAAAAGCGGGCGTAAAATGGAAGTACTCACGACAAAACCGGGTGTTCAGATTTATGCTGCCAACTGGGTAGAAAAACAAACCGGAAAATACGGTAAACAATACGATGCGCAATGTGCTATCTGTCTCGAAGCTCAGGGCTTTCCGGCATCACCGGCATATCCGCATTTCCCGTCACCGGTATTACGTCCGGGGCAAAAATACGACGAATGGTGCATTTACAAATTCTTCGCCGAATAAGAAATTTTTCATAAGTTTTAATGATGGAAACGGTTTTGTGCTTACGGGTACAGAACCGTTTTTTTCTTTCTTTTTCTGTCAAATTCACATATTTCCAGAATACATTTTCGGATGGGCGTAAATGTAAAATCAAACCGGGATAAAAATTTTCCGACGGAATACTCTTTCAGACTGATGGAAATTCTGGCTGAAGAACGGTCAATCAATGGAGTGAAGCCGGCTATTTTCCCAATAATTTCAAGAATACCGGCTACAGGAATCAGCAATTTTCCGAAACCGATAAACGGGCGGTATGTATGATATCCTTCAGCCATCCATCGGAGAATATCCCTATGATAACAATTTTCTCCAGCAATGATAAAACGCTCGCCGTTTATGTTGCTGTTCATCAGAAATATCATTGCCTTGCAAACATCACGCACATCTACATAAGCCGTTTTGCCGAATGTATAAAACGGCAATCCTTTTTTTGCCAGTTTGAAAAGTTCGCCACTTCCGGTCATCTTTTTCGAAATGCCCAGAATTACACCCGGATTGACAATCACTGCATTCAAACCTTTCTGAATACCTTTTTCAATTTCTTTCTCAGCCAGCATTTTGCTTTCTGAATAGGTTGAAACCGGCTTGTCCGGCTCGATGGGTGTATTTTCATCAATCGGTCCGTGGCTGATGTCATCAGAAACAGCCGCAATGGAACTTACAAAACACAGTTTCTTCACCTTGTTGCACAGAGCTGCATTCACTACATTTTCAGTTCCTTTGGCATTGGTCAGGATCATGTCGTTGTAGTTTTTGCCTAAATTGACTATGGCGGCGCAATGGTAAATATATTCCATCCCTTCAAACGCCCTTTCCAGACTATTGAAATCGAGTACATCACCTTTCACCCAGTTAACCCGACTGAGGTATTGGTCGGGTGTATTGGTGTAAAACTCAAATACGGTTCTCAGATCAGCTGTATTTGCATGGCTGCGTGTCAATGCCGCAATTCGCTCGTTGGTTTGGAGCAGATGCCAGATCAGATGTCCGCCAACCATACCGGTTGCTCCTGTTACTAATATCATTTTAAGTCAAAATTTGAATAATTCTCAAAAATACGGAAAGAAAAACGTATTTTTGCGAAAATTTTCAAAAAAAGTTACTGGTAAGATATGCAGAATATTTGTGTTTATTGTGCTTCAAGCAGTAAAATCGATTCAAAGTATTTCGAAACAGCCCGTGAACTGGGAGCGATACTGGCAAAGAATGATTTGCGGTTGATTTACGGTGGCGGATCAGTGGGAGTGATGGGTGTTCTGGCCGATAGTGTGCTCGAAGACGGCGGAAAAGTAACCGGAGTGATACCTCAGTTTATGTGCGATGCCGAATGGCAGCACGACGGATTGACCGAACTTGTGATTACCGAAACGATGCACGAACGAAAGGAAAAAATGGCTTCGTTGGGTGATGCTGCTGTGGCGCTCCCGGGAGGATGTGGCACCCTGGAGGAGTTGCTCGAGATTATTACCTGGAAACAACTCGGTATTTACACAAAACCGATTGTAATAGTTAATGTTGATGGCTATTACAATCATCTGATTGCACAATTTAAGCAAGCTGCCGATGAACTCTTCATGCGTCCACAGCATCTGCAAATGTGGGCAGTAGTAGAATCTGCCGGACAAATACTGGATGCTATTGCCAATGCGTATAGCTGGGATGAAAGCCTGCGTCAGTACGCGAAAATTTAGAATAGACAGTTTATAATCAGTAATATAATGCCCGCAACCGATAGCATCATAAAACTTATTGATACTACAGCCAGATTAGCCACTGATACGCTTGCTGTGTCCGATAGCCTTTCGAAAGCAGATTCGATTGCAGGTATCGATTCGATTAAACGGGCAGCGTCACTTCCGCCTTCCGGGATGGAAGGTATTAAACTCTTGTCATTACCTGCAAATGAATCCTGGGTTTTTATTGTTTTGCTGGTTTTATTTCTTTTTTTTGTTGGAAGTTTGCTTAAGTCTGGAGGAGAATTTCTGCAGAATTTACGATCTACTTTCAAACATAATTATACATGGGGTACTTCCAGTGTTTCCACACTTAATTATCTTCAGTCCAGGATCTTGATTATTCTTTGCTCTGTAGGGATTTTTTCGTTACTTATACAAGAATTTTTATTTGTTATGCCCGGAAATTTTGAGTTTAAAACATTTTTCCTAACTGTGGGAGTAACTTCCGGATTTTATTTGCTTAAACTTTTCCTTTTTCAGCTGGTGGGAAATGTATTCTTCGATAAGAAAACTGTACTAAACTATCAGAATATTTATTTTAATTTCCTGAGTTTGTTCGCTATAGTACTTTTACCGGTGTTATTTTTGTACACATATCAACCTTTATCGTGGAAGTTGCCTCTCGAAATTATTACGGGAATACTTTTGGTGTGTTTTTACATATTATTGACAATTAAATTGGGTCAGGTTTTTTATACGAAAAAGTTAGCACTATTTTATATTTTTCTGTATCTTTGCACGCTCGAAATTCTTCCCCTTTTGGTTTTATTTCGGGTTTATGAATTGATTATCTGAAGTTTTATTTATAAAAAATTAACGCCTTGAAAATCAAAAAGATACTTGTTTCGCAGCCCCGTCCGACTACCGAAAAATCTCCTTATTTCGATATTATCGATAAGTATAGCGTGAAAATAGATTTTCGTCCGTTTATCAAAGTTGAACCTGTTACTGCAAGGGAATTCAGATCGCAGCATGTTAATATCCTTGATCACACGGCAATTATTTTTAATGCGCGGCATGGAATTGATCATTTTTTCAGATTGTGTGAAGAAATGAGAATAACTGTTCCTGAATCAATGAAGTATTTTTGTGTTTCAGAAACTGTAGCTCTTTATTTACAGAAATATATACAGTACAGGAAAAGAAAAATCTTTTTTAGTCCAACCGGTAAGTTTCCAGATTTAATTACTGTGTTGAACAAACACCACGAGGAAAAATTCCTGTATATAACTTCTGATATCCGCAATGAAGAAACCATGTCGATACTCGAGAACTCAAAAGTAAGCTTTTCTCAGGGTATTATGTACCGTACAGTGAGCAATAATTTCGCTCCGGATGAACCTTTCGACTACGATATGCTTATTTTCTTCAGTCCGGCCGGAATAAAATCGCTGCTTGAAAATTTCCCGAATTTCGAACAGGGAGAAATTCAAATCGGATGTTTTGGAGCCATTACAGCGCAGGCTGTACGCGATTCCGGACTGAGACTTGATCTGGAAGTTCCGGCACCCGGGGTTCCTTCTATGACCATGGCGCTTGATAATTATCTGAAAGAAGCCAAAAAGAATAACGGCAAAAAGTAAGTACACAGACTGAAAATCAGCTAAATATATCCGGATATCCCAAATGTATCGAAATTTTCGTACTTTTGGGATGTCTTTTTTTAATAATCTGATGAATACATTCCCTAAAAAAGAGCATCTTTGTGGTGAGAAAATCATTACACGACTTCACCAGCAAGGTCGGGCTTATATAGCTTTTCCTTACAGGGTGGTGTATTTGGTCGCTGATGAAAATGAAACAGAGCCTGTTCGCGTGATGATTTCTGTCCCCAAAAAACGCTTCAAACACGCGGTGGACAGAAACAGAATAAAAAGACTTACCCGTGAAGTTTATCGGCTTAATAAACACGAAATTACAAACTTCGCACTGGAACATAGCCTGAAATTTCATCTGTCTTTTCAGTATGTAAGCAATGAAGAGGAAAGTTTTGAAATGCTTGAAAAGAAAATGAAACTTGCGCTGAAGAAATTAATCCTTAATTTTTCTGAACCGAACTGCAAAAAATGAAACAACTCCTTAAAATACTCGAGTTCATTGTGCTGATACCCATATACTTTTACCGGTATGCTATCTCGCCACTGAAACATCCCTCATGCCGGTATACTCCCACCTGTTCGGAATATGCGATACAGGCCATCAAAAAGCATGGACTCCTTAAAGGCATCTGGCTAGGAACCCGACGGATACTAAGCTGCAATCCCTGGGGAGGAAGCGGGTATGATCCTGTGCCTGAAAAATTCAGTTTCAAAAAAAAATAGTATCTTTGCGCCCGCTATTTGTGATATATCTTTCCGAAGGAGGTAGTAATCCTGAGACAAAATTACAGTTGCAACATTAAATTAATCCACACGTGTGCTTGAATACCACGTTAAAAAAACAAGAAAATGAAAAAACAAGTTTCCGTAGCCTTTATGGCCAGCGGGTTGCTATTCACAACCTGCCTCATCGTAGCAAACATCGTAGAACAAAAACTGATTTCAATCGGACCGATTGAAGCCACGGCCGGTTTGCTCATTTTTCCAGTTTCCTATATAGTCAATGATATTATCGCCGAAGTGTGGGGTTACCGAAAAGCCCGGTTGATTATCTGGTACGGTTTTCTGATGAACTTTCTGGCAGTAGTTATATTCCGCCTGAGTATTATTGTTCCGGGTTCGGAGAACTTTACTCATCAGGATGCATTTCAACTGGTGCTTGGAAACACAGAAAGAATAAGTCTGGCAAGTTTTATTGCTTTTCTGATAGGATCATTCCTAAATGCAATGGTAATGAGCAAAATGAAGTTGTTGCAGAAAGGGAGAAATTTTTCATTACGGGCTGTGGCATCCACCCTTGTCGGCGAAGGGGCAGATTCACTGGTTTTCTTTACCATTGCATTTGCAGGAGTTATTCCCAACAATGATTTACTGATGCTCATACTGACACAGGCCGGTATGAAAACTGCCTATGAAATACTCGTATTACCACTAACAAATGTAATTGTTCGGTGGGTAAAACGCCGGGAGCAGGAAGATGTGTTTGATGACGGAATATCGTACAATCCGCTGAAGATAAGCGAAATATAAGGTTATCTTGACCTTCGGGTGCTGAAACCGTTGTTGATGGCGTAGTATGGATTGATAATACAGACAACGACCTTCTCATACCAGTTGAAACCGTTTTTTCGCATTCTTAACGTGGCTTTGTGGAATAATTCCCCCATTATAGTGCCTACAATGGGTGTGACAATCAGATCCTGAATACTGGGTTGCTCCATCCCGGCTTCCCACACGTATTCCCATGCTGCTGACTGTGCCAGATTGTAAAGCGATGATTCGAGAAAGGTGGATCCCTGTGAACGTATTGTGTTGAAATACAGTGATCCCTGATAAGGATGTCCCACGTAGTTGGTAAGAAACAAGTCGTGGTCTATGACCGGAGGACTAGTGTAAGCATTCTTAAATCTTTGCCTTATCATATACCATTTCAGCCTGTCATCATCAGTCCACATCGAAAACTCTTTCGGGCTCAGTATCAGTGTGGTTATCATCGTGGCATTGACGGCAGAGTTTATCAGAACACCTCTTACCAGTTTTTTCCCGAAGGGTGCATTCTGGTTCCTGAGTTTGAATTCAGGAAAGATTATATTATTTTCAGTATTACAGGAATTTATACCGGAGTATGATTTCTCTGAAAGTGTGTCGCTGGCAGCCAGAATCACAGAATCCGGATTATTTTGTGCCCGGGAAAAAGCAACCGAACATAAAATGCAAATAATGAATAAGCTCCTTTTCATGGTTATGCAGTACTGGAAGAATAATAAATGTTATTGCCTTTGAATGATATAAATTTTTGTGTGTCAAAGATATAAAATCAAATTCAATTTACAGAAAATAATTTTAAAATGTATTTCTTGTATCGGATAAAATCCCCGTAAACAGCCGAATTCATGCTTTAAGTCTTAAAAAAGATCAGCCTCCGATCCTTTTTTGAAACGGAGGCTGACCCTTAAATTTAGTTTCTATTCTGTTGAAACATTTTTTTACTGTAGAATGATTTTTTGTGTAAGCAATTTGTTTCCTGAATTAATCCGGATTACGTAAATGCCTTTTGAATAGTTCGATAAGTCGATTGATTTTTTCCTGTCATCGGCTTTTGATGTGGAAAAAATTATTTCGCCTGTAGAATTGAAAATCTCAAGTCCGTCAATTTTTTCGGAACACGATACCGTAAATTTCCCTTTATTTGGATTGGGATACACACTGAATCGTTCACCGTATAAAGTCTGAACATCGGTGCCAGGGCGATAGTAGTATCGGGTACTGTCGCCAGATGAGACTGTGATTCCATCCGGATCATACGATTTGTCTGATTCTGTCATTGGATAATTATTCGAATCGTAAGTTCCCAGCCTAAGATTGTACAGCACCCATGAGTTACTTAACCAGGTTTGTTCGGTATCACGTGTCTCATTTCTGTTTGCGTCATATGTGTATGTGTCTTGTTTGTAATTAACCCATGTATTTACCGTCCATTCCTGGTGCAGTTCAGTTGCAACATCGTCGTAGGCATTATAGGTATAGGTTGTTTTATATTGGTTTTTCCATGCTCCGGCATCCCACACCTGTGTTATTTGTGTTGTTTCATTATTGCGGGTATCGAATGTTGATATCCACTGTTGCGAATTATCCCAGTTACCATTGTTCCAGTTCTGATAAAGCAAGTTTGTATTGTTGTCATTCGCATCATAGGTGTAACTATGTTTCGATTCGTTTACCCAATTGTTTGTTTCCCACTTTTGTGTGGTAATGGTTGTTATAAGTTCGTGATTGTTGTAGGTGTTGACTGTATTACTGCTGTTCACCCACTGATTTGTTTCCCAGGTTTGCTGAGTTGAGGTCAATATTCTATTTTTTGCATTGTAGGTGAAAATTTCCTTCGAAACATTGGTAAGCGGACCGAACATACCGGATTGGTTTATTTCTGTCAGCACATTGTGATTGGCATCATAGGTAAAAGTGCTCAGTGAAATGGTCGTCCAGTCGGTCATAAACCACATCTCCAATTTTGTTGTCGTCGGATTTTTGTTTTCATCATAGGTCATGGTTGTTCTCATGCCATTTGTCCAGTTGCTGCCGTCCCAGGTTTCCATCGATAACATGGTCATCAAACCACTGCTGTTGTAAGTGTACGTCGATTTTGAGGCATTTTCCCATTCCTGTGTATCAATATTCCACTCCTGTACAATAGAACTTAATATTCGGCCATTGGTATCGTAGGTAATCTTAATCGTTTTGTTATCGTTCACCCAACCCTTCGTATTAACATCCCAGTTCCAGTAGCGGACACTATCAAGCAATTCGTACTGAATTGCCAGTGCCTGTTGGGCTTTGATGTATTCGTTGATTTTTTCGATGGTCAGAACTCCGGG
>JAFNAU010000209.1 GCA_017860335.1 Bacteroidota bacterium | reverse complement strand
AATATGAAATTTACATACGATAAAGACAAAAAAATGAGCACATTATTCAACAATGGCGAAGTTTTCCCTTTGGAAACTTCTATAGAATACACCAGTGGAGGTATTGTTAGTAAGCAAATTACAAGAAGTCAGGCAGGAAATGTCACCCTGTTTTCGTTTGACAAAGGACAAGGGCTTACAGAACATACAGCATCCTTCAATGCCACGGTCCAAATACTCGATGGAGTAGCTGAAATACACATTGACGGAGAACCTCGTCTGGTAAAAAAAGGCGAATGTATCATTATGCCAGCCAATCATCCGCATGCGCTAAATGCTGTAGAGCCATTTAAAATGTTGCTGATTATGATTAAAGGTTAATCTCCCATATTATTTTGATGATATATCAATTACTGTATATTTTTTTCAATATTTAACAATCAATTCCGTTAAAAGAAGTATCTTTGCCGTTCAAAATAAATTATCACAAAAAATATGGATACAACAGAATTGATTGGTTACATAGCAATGGCTTTTTTAGTAGTTTCTTTTCTCCCAAAACAGATAAAAAGAATTCGAATTATTAATTTTATAGGCTGTACATTTTTTGTTCTATATGGAATACTGTTAGGATGGAAATGGCCACTGATTGTATCAAACGGATTGATAGCGCTCATTCAGATCTATCATTTATTTATTGTAAAAATCAAAGCAGTAGTTTAATAAATTACTAAAAATACAGAGCGACCGGAAACATTACTATTGTTCCGGTCGTTTTGTTTACTCCAAATGTTAAGCAAAATCAACGCTGAACATTGTTATATTGCCAAAACAACGAAACTTGTTACCTTTGTACTCTCTAAATGAATTATTTATGGATTTCAACTATGATGTAATAGTGATAGGTGCAGGACATGCCGGATGTGAAGCGGCTACTGCTTCGGCCAATATGGGATCGAAAACGCTGCTTATCACTATGGATATGAATAAGATAGCACAGATGAGCTGCAATCCGGCAGTTGGCGGCATTGCCAAAGGTCAGATTGTGCGTGAGATTGATGCTTTGGGAGGACAAATGGGTATTGTGACCGACAAAAGTGCCATCCAGTTCCGTATGCTTAACCGTTCCAAAGGCCCTGCCATGTGGAGTCCGCGCTCCCAAAGCGACCGGCATAAATTCATACGAGAATGGACAAAAATAGTATCGAATACTGAGAATTTATATATCTGGCAAGACACCGCCAAGGAATTAATCATTGATAATAAGCACGTTACAGGTATAAAAACCCTACTTGGCGTGGAAATGAAAGCCAAATGCGTGGTGTTAACAGCAGGCACATTCCTGAGAGGATTAATACATGTTGGTAAAATGCAAATTGATGGAGGACGTGTTTCGGAACCGGCATCATACGGCCTGACCGAGCAACTCAAATCCATCGGGTTCACAACCGACCGGATGAAAACCGGTACGCCGATGCGCATTGACGGACGAACGATTAATTTCAGTCAACTGACCGAACAGATTGGCGAGAATGATTTCCATAAATTTTCGTATTTGAAAGAAGTCAAACGTGAACTTCCTCAACAAAGTTGCTGGATCACCTATACCAATCAAAAAACCCATGATATCCTTCACAGCGGACTGGAATTCTCACCGCTTTACAACGGACAGATAAAAAGCATCGGACCCCGTTACTGTCCGAGCATTGAAACAAAAATAATAACATTTGCCGATAAGACATCGCATCAATTATTCCTTGAACCTGAAGGGGTCAATTCAAGAGAATGGTACGTGAACGGGTTCTCCTCTTCCCTTCCATGGCAGACACAAATTGAAGCAATACAAAGTGTAAAGGGTTTGGAAAAAGTTCAGCTTTATCGTCCCGGATACGCTATCGAATACGATTTTTTTGATCCTACCCAACTCTACCACACGCTCGAAACAAAGCGAATAAAAAATCTCTTCTTTGCCGGTCAGGTGAATGGAACTACCGGCTACGAAGAAGCCGGCGGACAAGGTTTGATAGCAGGCATAAATGCTCATATCAACTGTCATGGCGGAGAAAAATTCACGCTGCTACGTGACGAAGCTTACATCGGTGTGTTGATTGACGATTTGGTGACCAAGGGCGTTGATGAACCTTACCGTATGTTTACTTCACGTGCCGAATACCGGTTACTTCTCCGGCAGGACGACGCGGATATGCGACTAACCGAACGCTCCTATACAATTGGTCTGGCAAAGAAAAACCGGACGGATCAACTGAAATATAAAAAGACTGAGCAAGAAAAATTAATTCATTTTCTACGCAGCACTTCCATAAAACCCCGGGAAATAAACAGCTTTTTATTGTGTAAAAATTCGACGGAATTAGTACATGGATGCAAAATATCAGACTTGGTTTTACGTCCTCAATTTGGAATAACGGAGTTGGCTCAGGCTGTTCCCGCATTAAAAGAAAAGATAGAAAGCATCTCCGAAATCAGTGAAGAAGTCAGCGAAAGTGTAGAAGTGAAGTTAAAGTATGCTGGATATATCGAGCGCGAAAAACTGATTGCTGAGAAGCTTCAACGCCTCGAACATATCATCATCAAAGACAAAATTGACTACACAACAGTCCAATCCCTGTCGACAGAAGCACGCCAAAAACTAGCCAGAATAAACCCAGAAACCATCGGACAGGCAAGCAGAATACCGGGAATTTCACCAAGTGACGTCAATATTTTACTTGTTATGATGGGAAGATAACGCCCGTGTTCCACGTGGAACAACATTAAATTTCACCCAAAAACATCGTATTCAAATATGAATCCACATATTAAAAAATACCATTAATCGCTAAATGTTCCACGTGGAACTTTTCGTTTTATATGAAAATAAACGCTTCGTTAAAAGAACAGATTAGTATGCTACCGGAAAATCCGGGAGTATATCAGTATTTTAATGCGAACGACGAAATAATTTATGTAGGTAAAGCAAAGAACCTAAAAAAAAGAGTAAGCTCCTATTTCAATAAATTTCACGAAGACAACAAAACAAATATTCTGGTAAAAAATATTTCTTACCTGCGTTATATCGTTGTTGATAGCGAAGAAAATGCTTTGCTGCTTGAAAATAATTTTATAAAGCAGTATCAGCCGAGATATAATATTTTACTGAAAGATGGGAAAACTTATCCAAGTATTTGTATTACCAACGAAGAATTTCCACGCATTTTCAAAACAAGAAATATCAATAAAAAATGGGGACAATATTTTGGACCTTTCAGTTCGGGCTATACGATCAATTCTATCCTTGAAATTATCAACAAACTCTACCCTATCCGATCTTGCCACCTGGCATTAACAGAACAAAGCATCGCGGCCGGAAAATTTAAAGTGTGTCTCGATTATCACATAAAAAAATGTATGGGACCTTGCGAAGCTTATCAAACAAGAAAAGAATATCAGGAAAATATAAGCGAAATAAAAAAAATTATTCAGGGCGATGCGAACGAAATAAGTAAGCTTCTTTTCACAAAGATGAAGAAGTTGGCAGCTGAATATAAATTTGAAGAAGCAAATGAAATCAAGCAAAAGTATGATTTGATTGAAAATTATAAAGCAAAATCAATCATCGCGAATTCGGTGGTAAATAATACAGACGTATTTTCTTATGCCGAGGATGAAAATGCTGCATATGTAAATATTTTAAGGGTTTCGAAAGGTGCGATTATTCAGGGCTATACCATTGAATATAAAAAAAGGATTGACGAAACAAAAGAAGATATACTTTCGATTGCAATTATTGAACTACGAGAAAAACTTAATAGCAATTCAAAAGAAATAATAGTACCATTCCCTATCGAAATAGAATTTGTGGATATAAAGTTTATTGTTCCCCAACGTGGTGATCGAAAGAAATTACTCGAATTGTCAGAACAAAATGTAAAGCAATATAAACTTGAAAAACTCAAACAGGCTGAAAAATTAAATCC
>JAFNAU010000038.1 GCA_017860335.1 Bacteroidota bacterium | reverse complement strand
GAAATAAGTATTTAACAACATGGCAACTATGAAAAATAATATAAACCAGGGAATATACATCTTATCTCCCTTTGATTTAAAGTAAAAAGTCGTAAATATGGAAAGTGGAATAATCCATAGTGCCCGTGTTAATTTGACTGTTGTGGCCACTTTCAGCGCTCCCTCACCGTATGCAGAGCCGGCTCCGACCACTGAACTTGTATCATGAATTGCAATAGCTGCCCACGTTCCAAACTGTTGTTGGCTTAAATCAAGCCAATGGCCTATAACAGGGAAAATAAACAACGCGATCGCATTCAATACAAATACAGTTGCGAGAGAAACGGACATTTGACTTTCATCAGCCCTTACAATCGGTCCTACTGCCGCAATCGCACTCCCACCACATATAGCTGTTCCACTCGAAATAAGATAAGAAGTTACTTTGTCTACTTTAAAAAGTCGACCTGCCAGAATACCAATTGTGATTACACTCACTACTGAAATAATTGTGAATAAAATTCCGTCAGTTCCTGCTTTGAGTGATTCTTGCAGGTTCATACCAAATCCTAATCCAATTACTGCTATTTGAAGTAAGTATTTTGAGGCTTTTTTATTGAAAACCGGAAAGGGAGAACCAAGCGTTAAAGTAAAAATGAGTCCCAAAAATAAGGCTACAGGTGGTGTAGCCCAGGGTGTGAGACAAAAAAATACGAGAAGCAGATAATAGTAACTATTATATTTTTTAAAATACCCAAAAAATTTATTCATCAGTGTAAAATCTTAAATATTAATTCTTTCATCAAATCAACGGATTCTGATCCGGTGTCCTCAATCCCTTTGCTGCGAGCATCTGTTTCACGTATCCAGCTGATTATATTCATCGTTTTCCATGCATTATATGTTTTAGCCGCCTGAACATAATCTTTTGTGAAATAAGCTGTTATCTTCAGTTCTGAAGCAACGGTGGCAGGGCTTTTATCAGGCAGGTAATGAAACATCATCAGGTTGCTGAAAAAACTGAACAATTGACTCAGAACCATTTGGATGGGATTTGCTTTCTTATTATCCCCAAAATAACGTATAATTCGATTGGCTTTAAGTACATCCCGGTTGATAAGCGCCGCTTGCAACTCAAAAACATTGAAATCCTTACTTATCCCGATATTTTTTTCTATCATTTCGGGGGTAATATGATTTTCCTCAGGCTTCCTGGTAATGAGCAGTTTATCCAGTTCATTGGCTATCTTCGACAAATCTGAACCCAGAAATTCAGTCAACATCATTTCAGCTTTCTCCGAAATCCTCACTTTACGGTCTGACAGGTATTCTCTTATCCACAACCCAACCTGGTTGTCGTAAAGTTTTTTACTTTCCAGAACAACAGCTGTCTTATTCAGATCCTGAACCCATTTTTTGCGACCATCTGGCTTGCCGTATTTGTAGCAGATACACAAGATGGTTGATTTCAACGGATTGGCAAGATAGTAACTAAAAACTTCCCAGTCTTTGATCAATTGAGCTTCCTTGACAATAACAACCTGATATTCAGACATCATCGGATATCGTTTGGCAGCGTTAATCACTGTTGCAATGTCCACATCTTTGCCGTAAAGTACTGTCAAATTAAAATCCTTTTCACTCTCATCCAGAATTTTATCTTCCATAAAATCTGAAATCAGATCAATATAAAAAGATTCCTCTCCCATCAGAAAATAAACGGGACTGTACGCTTTACGGCGTAAATCTGTCATTATTTGCTGATAGGTTTGCATATATTATCCTGGTTGTTAAAACGAAAAAACAAAATTATTCAAATCGTAAATGCTTGATTGTACGGCTATTATTAAGTAATGATGAAAGTGATTTTACACCTATGCGCAGATGTTCTTCTACAAAGTTGGCTGTTACCTTTTTATCACTTTCTTCCGTCTTAATACCGTCTTCATGAAGTGGCATATCTGAAACCAGCAGTAAAGCTCCGGTTGGAATTCCATTGTAAAAACCGGCGGTAAATAAAGTTGCTGTTTCCATATCGATAGCCATTGCCCTGGTAGTACGAAGATATTCTTTAAATTTAATATCATGTTCCCATACCCTGCGATTCGTTGTATAAACTGTTCCTGTCCAGTAGTCTTTCCCGAAATCACGAATATTTGAGGAAACCGCACGTTGTAAATTAAATGCAGGCAAGGCTGGAATCTCGGGTGGAAAATAATCATTTGAAGTTCCTTCACCACGAATAGCTGCACTTGGTAGTATATAATCACCAATCTGATTTTTGTCACGTAATCCACCACATTTGCCCAGAAACAATACTGCCCGGGGATGTATGGCAGATAAAATATCCATTATCATTGCTGCATTGGGACTTCCCATACCAAAATTAATAATCGTTATTCCATTTGCCGATGCATTGATCATATTGCCATCTCTGCCAAACACAGGTACATCGAACCAACTGGCAAACATTTCGACATAATTAGAAAAATTAGTAAGTAAAATATATTCTGTAAAATCTTCCAATTTCCTTTTGGTATATCTGGGAAGCCAGTTTTGTACAATTTCCTCTTTCGTTTTCATAAAATCAATTTAATTATTCTGATTTTTAAAAATTGTAAGTAAATATTTTTGTAATTTCGTTGTAGTTTATATTTCTGAAGACAAAAATACTAAAAAAATGTTGCAACTCAACTTACCCGAATATCAATTTCGCTTAAAACAATCTGAAAAAGGTTTATTTATTCTCGATAGTTTGAGGAAAAGATTCGTAAAACTCACACCCGAAGAATGGGTACGCCAGAATTTTCTGCGTTATCTTATTGAATATAAACAGTATCCACTTGCTCTTATGGCTGTAGAAAAGCAACTAACGGTCAACGGACTAAAAAAAAGATGCGACGCAATCCTATATGATATTCAGGCCAATCCACTGATGATAATTGAATTAAAAGCTCCTAATGTTTTAATAACTCAAGAAGTTTTTGATCAGGTGGCCGTCTACAATTCAAAACTGAAAGTCAAATATTTTTTGATAAGCAACGGATTTGAACATTATTGCTGTAAAGTAAATCCGGAAAATTCCTCCTATTCATTTTTTGAAGGTATTCCGGATTATTCTCTGCTTCTTTCTGATAACTCTTTATGCTAAATCAGCCTTTCTTTCGGGTTCTGTCAATTATTTTCCCATCATTCAATTCTCTGATAGCATCATTCGCAATCCATCTCGCTGATTTTGTATTTTGTTTCAAAATGTTGTTAGCCGTTTCGATAGCTTTTATACGTAAATATTCATTTCTTTTTCCTGTCTGCCTCAATGCCCAGTTCACTGCCTTTTTTACAAAATTTCGATCATCACTAGCTTCCCGTTCAATAATTTTTAACAAGGGAAGGAAAAAATCATCGTTTTTTTTCTTATCATGTATTGCAAACTGGCAAATCAGCACAAAAGCAGCTCTTTTCACGTATTCATATTGACTATCAGCGTATTCATCTATTTTATTTCTTGCGAATACAGATGGTTGTAACATTATACATGTGCAATCGCAAATATCCCAGGCGTCAAAATCATAAACCAGGCTGTCGAATTCGTTTTCTTTCAGTAAACGACCATCCATAATCATCGATGCCAGTAAGCGGACTTCATGAATATCTGTTTTCCACAAAGCAAATCCCGTTTCTTGATTTTTTCCTATCTTTTTCGCCAATCGGCGCAAATCAGGCATTTTCACTCCCAATGCTTTGTTATCGGGTATACCGAATTTTGATAGCTTATTATAATGATCTTCACAAGCTAATTTATGAAGATCGGAAATTATTTCATCAACTTTCATATTTCAATATTTTAAAAACACTCATTTATCTGAAAAACAGATAAATGAGTGTCAATTTTTTCACTCTGAAGATATGTTATTAAGAATGGCCTCCTACAACAATACGCATAATTTTCAGATTGAGCACAAAAAAGCGTATTAGCTGATACAAAATGCTTACACGCCAGAATTTTGTCCATTTTGTTGGCTCCGTAGCAAATGAAGATTCGCTGTAAGGAGTTGTCTTTTCAAGATTTGCCATAATGGTAAATATTTTTATGTATTATTACTCTCTTTAAACTTATTCGGGTATCATCCACCACAAGGGCAGAGCTTTAGCTTTATAGATAAACATATAGTGCATAAACAGTTTCATCCAGTGACCGGCAAGGCCAATTTCTCCAACCGTATAGCCTATATTTCTGCCCCACTTAGGATATTTCTCCCAATCCTGTACAATAGGAAAAACAGTCATCACTGCTGCTTTGCCGCGCCTGATACCATATCCGGCTGAGACAATGCATGCTGCACCCATTTTTGCCATAGAAGCTTCATGTCTCAGCGTTTTGGTGCCCGATTTAACCTGTTCTACGATATTGAGAGCTACTATCCTACCCATTACACCCGAAGGCATGCCAGTACGGGGTGCTGTCGCTGTAATTGGAGTTCCGTTCTTTGAGGTCATTGGTTTTGAAATGGTATGAGGAGGTGCAAAAGCAATACCAACCGCAAAAATATTGTCATACACAGGACTTATATACGTTTTTGGCCAATCGCTCGCTTTCCATTCTTCAAAAGGCTTTGGAGTATAGTCTGCATCAACTTTCATTAAACCATTAGGGGCAAACATGGTGGATGTGATATCTTCCATCTTCCTGTTGTAAGCTTTTAGCCCGACTCCGGCAAATGGAGGTATCAACATGGAAAAGTCGAATTCTAACTTATGATACTCACCTGCAAGATTTTCGTAACTCAACACACCGGGTTCCACTTTTTGAACTGCTGAACCCACAATCCAGTTTATTCCATATTCTTTGAAGATGGATTCGGCAAAGATTTTTGTAGGTGTTACGTAACCTCCCTGCTTCACATAAGCTCCCCCCATACCAAAATCACCAAGTTCATATTCGTTTGATATCCAGGTTATTTCGGCATAATTCAGTAGTTTGCGTCTTTTAATCTCGAAGGCTATATTTAATGCGTATTCAAATGCAGCACCCTGACACGTTGCCATTCCGTTACCTGTACCAATTACAAAATGTTGTTTTTCTCCATTTTCCATTTTTGCAAAACATTTTTGCAGCTGTTCCCAGGTATGGGCAGCATGATCATAGGTGCATACAGAGAAACTATTTTTATCGGGACCAAGGCCTTCTGTAGCCTCAAAATTGAGTTTAGGACCCGTAGCATTGATCAGATAATCATATTCAACTTTTTCTGTCTGATCTTTTTTGTCAGTGGCAACATACTGAATTTGTACATACTGTTTTGCAGAAACATCATCTCCTTCCGGATGGATGGATATAGCTTTAGCTTGTTTGAAAACTATACCCGTTCTTTTATAAACCGGAGCCAAAGGAAAAATAACCTGTTTAACTGTCATGAGACCTATGCCAACCCAAATATTTGATGGCACCCATTGATAATTGGAATTTGGACTGACAACAATCACTTCATGTGATTTGCCAAGTTTACGACGTGCAATTAAAGCAGCTGTATGCCCGGCAATTCCGGCGCCCAATATTAGAATTTTTGCCATAAATCATTGATTTTTAATGAAACTCTGTATGTGATTTTGGAATGAATTTCAATTTATTTACATTCATAATAAAGACAATGGCAAAAATATAAATAATTCTGAATAGTGATACCTTTATAGGAGAAATAATTAGAAAATAATTATTTTATAAAAATATTATGGAAAGAAAAAAATATTGAATTAAATAAATAATCAGAAATGCAGATACAATTAGTATGTATGTTCAAATTTCGAGGGCACCGATAATTTCTGTCACTGATGAAAAGTTGTTCGTGTCTAAATAATCATTTATACCTTCGACTATCTTCTCAGAAATAGCAGGATCAATAAAGTTTGCTGTACCTACTTGTATTGCCGTCGCTCCTGCAAGCATAAATTCTATGGCATCCGTAGCGTTCATGATGCCGCCAAGCCCAACAACAGGTACTTTTACAGCGTGTGTTACTTGCCACACCATACGCAATGCTATTGGCTTCACAGCAGGACCCGATAAACCGCCTGTTATTGTTGAAAGCATAGGTTTGCGTGTTTTTGAATTAATTGCCATTCCCAAAAGGGTATTAATCAACGATATGCTATCCGCTCCCGCATCTTCCACTGCTTTAGCAATTTCAGCAATATCTGTCACATTTGGCGAAAGTTTAACAATCAACTCTTTATCGTACACTTTTCTGACCGCCGAAACTACTTTTGCTGCTGCAGCACATGATACACCAAATGCCATTCCCCCCTCTTTCACATTCGGACAGGAAATATTCAGTTCAATTCCCGGAATTTTATCCAGTTCGTTGATTATTTCTGCTGTTTTTACATAATCATCAATCTCAGATCCGGATACATTGACAATTACATTTGTATCAAGGTCTTTTATGGTCGGATAAATATGTTCAATAAAGTAATTTACGCCCTTATTTTGCAGTCCTACAGCGTTTAACATCCCTGAAGCCGTTTCAGCCATACGCGGATATTGATTCCCCTGACGCTCGCGAAGCGTAGTCCCTTTTACGATAATACCACCTATTCGCGACAAGTCCATGAAGTCGGAATACTCTGTACCATAACCAAATGTCCCCGAAGCAGTCATCACGGGATTTTTCATTTGTAATCTGCCGAGTTTCGTTGTTAAATTTGCCATTTCAACTTATTTATATTAAAGACAGGACCTTCGGTACAAACGCATAAATTACCTTCAGTGGTATCGGTTACACAACACAGGCAGGCTCCTATTCCGCATCCCATCATATTCTCGAGTGAAACTTCACAGAAAATTTCATTTTTGGCTGCATAGGACGCTACTGCTTTCATCATAGGGGTTGGACCGCAGGTGTATATATAGTTAAAATCGGGATTATATAAGAGTGAATGCTGGGTAACATATCCTTTTTCTCCATGAGAACCATCTTCTGTAGTGGTATAAACCTCTCCGATCTTTTCAAATTCATTGAGTAGAAGTAAATCACTTTGGGAACGGGCTCCAAGCAAGAAAACACATTTGTAGCCCATTCTGTTAAGCTTCTCGCCAAACATGTAGAGTGGCGCTACTCCAACACCGCCTCCAATCAGTACAACTTTAGCGTTTTTATCAGTAGGAATGGTAAAGGTATTGCCCAGCGGTATTATTGCATTAAGCAAATCGCCGGGATTCATTTCAGCCATGCGTTTCGTACCTTCGCCAACAATCTGCACCAGCAGCCACAGCTCATTCTGCGCAATATCAACAAAATTAATGGATATAGGACGTCGTAAAAATGTTGTTGGTGATTTATCAACACGTATTTCAGCAAATTGTCCGGGTAATATTTCCGGAAGTAAGTCTTTGGAAGTTAATTTTAGAAGTACATTCTGCTTATTTAGTTGTACTTTATGTGTTATTTGCAGATCAAGAATGAATTTCTTCATCGGATTTGGGTTAATTAGTATCCAAATTTGGAAGTGCAAATATACAAATTTCGACTCATTTTTCAAAGTGGGTAAGTTCCCAACTTCTTCAAACTTTATTACGGATGTTTATAAATATTGAAGTTATTTTTCTACAAATTCCTGAAAGGTATTATCGTCATAATAAATAATAATATTTTTTATTTTTTTTGACTTTTCGGCAATCTGAGGAGGTTCAATTGTTGTTATAGGTAATTCATCAGGTATTTTTTTATAGATTGTGCTTTCATCATCTACATTTTTTTCGACCTTTTTTTGTGCGTATCTCTCTGAATTTCTGTCGATTTCTTCCTGATTCTCGAATAAAGTTGGCGTCTGAGATTGTCTTGAAACGCGATACATTTGACCAACACCCAAAATAAGCCAATCTGAACTGATCGTTCGATACCTTTCCAAAATTTTTTTCAAGACATCCAGACTTGGATTATTTCGTCCGCTAAGAATATGTGATAGTGTAGGAGTTTTAATTCCTATTTCAGCAGCAAATTGTGTTGCTGTCAACTTTTCAGCCAGCATCACTTTTTCTATTCTATCTTTCTCAGTTGTTTCCATTAGGTGTAAATTATTGAATTTACAAAAATATATTTTACAACAAATGTATGTAAAATAATTTACATATGCAAACGATGTACATTTGTAAATTGTGACAATTGTGATTTACAAATGTAATTCTATAATATTTATGGAATAACAAACGTAAAATGATTATTTTACTTAAATACTAGTAAATTATAAAATATATTTGAACTTTTATATAATGTAAATTTTTTATTTAGTTTAAATGACATATATATCTGATTAATAGCAATATAATGTATAATAAATTACTATTTAATCAAATAAACCCCGATACTTTACAAATGTATCGATTAAATTAAATCAATTTATTATATTTATATTGTATTTCACTGGTTTTCATAATTTTATGTTGTTAATTGTATCTGTTCTATGGATAGGATATCTGTTCGTTTTATAAATGTAAATTGTTTACATTTATAAATATCTTTATTTGTATTTTGGAAATATATCTATAAAATCATCTATTTACAAATGTATTTTTACATTTGTAAATAGATGAAATATTATTCTTATGATACATTTCTATCAAATATGGATATTGACAGACACTGAGTAATCAATAATCCTGATTGATTACATCTCATATTTTTATAAATACGGTAGAATAAAAATTGTGAATAGTTGATTTTAATAAAAATTCATTGAAAATTAGTATGGAGACTTATATATATATTTTCTGAGCATAAGAGCATACAGAAATACAACATGTAAATCACTGAAATACAAGATTGTATATAAAATAATAGCCTCTGAGATTTGATTATTTGAATTTTACATGTAACAGGGATAAGTTCACTCAAATTATAAGCAAAAAAAATCCGAACAAATCTCTTTGTTCGGATATTATATTTTAAATATTAAATATTCTAAGGAATGTAACTATAATTATTTTGTTTCGGAACTATCCTGCCCTCCCAAATCGGGGTCAACCAGAATGCGACCGCAATATTCACAAACAATGATTTTTTTACGTGAGCGAATATCAAGTTGTCGTTGAGCTGGAATTTTATTGAAACAACCTCCGCATGCGTCACGCTGTACCGATACAACAGCCAAACCATTTCTGGCATTTTTACGAATACGCTTGAAAGCAGTAATTAAACGTGGTTCAATTCTGGCTTCAATTTTCTTTGCATGTTCACGGAGTTTTTCTTCTTCCTGCTTGGTTTCAGATACAATTTCTTCAAGTTCGCCTTTTTTCTGTTCCAGGTCAAGTTTACGTTCTGAGAGTTGTACCGAGGTATTGTCTAATTCAATCTTTTTATTTTCAAGACTTGCATTGAATTCCCGAATTCTTTTTTCACAAAGTTCGATTTCTAATGCCTGATATTCTATTTCTTTTGAAAGATTATCATATTCACGATTATTCCGAACATTATTCTGTTGTTCTTTGTAGCGTTCAATTTTTATATTAGCTTCATCAATCTCAACTTTTTTACCTTTAATGGCAGTATTCAGTTCGGCTATTTCTTTTTCAAAATTTACCAAACGTGTACTTAAACCAACGATTTCATCTTCCATATCCTGAACTTCAAGGGGAAGATCACCACGCAAAATTTTGATTTCATCAATTTTTGAATCAACCTTTTGAAGTTCGTAAAGAGCTTTTAATTTTTCTTCAACGGTGATTTCTTTATCAGTTTTGGTTTCGGTAGCCATATATTATAAATATTTTATTGGATTTGTATTAACATCTGAAATTCGGACTGCAAATTTAGGAATATTTTTTGTAATTATCTCATAAAAAACATCTTTTGTGAACTGTTCACTCTCATAGTGTCCTATATCGGCAATTAAAATCTTGTTTTCAGCATCGAAATACTGATGATATTTGAAATCAGCAGAAATAAAAACATCGGCGCCGGCAGCTAAAGCTTCCGGCAGAAACTCACTACCCGATCCGCCACAAATAGCTACTTTTCTTATTGTCTTATTCAATAATGAAGTATGTTTGAGTGCATCGAGTTGAAAAATACTTTTCAGCTGGTGTAAGAATTCCAGTTCATCTTTCCCGCCGGGCAATTCACCGATTATACCAGCGCCGACAATACTCCAGGCATTATCCAGTGGAATAATATCGTAAGCTGGTTCTTCGTAAGGATGTGCTTTGAGTAATGCTCTGATTATCTTTTCCTTCAGATATCCAGGCATGATGACTTCGAGTCTGATTTCTGCTTCTGTGTGAGTGACATCTATCTCACCCACAAAAGGATTTGCTTTCTCGTTAGCACGAAAAGTTCCATTACCTTCGGACGAATAACTGCAATTATCATAATTGCCAATATGACCAGCACCGGCCTCAAACAAGGCATTTTGAACAGAACTTATATGATTAACCGGTACAAAAGTAACGAGTTTGAGAAGTGTCTGTTTTTTAGGTTGAAGAATTTGCAGATTTTTAAGACCAATTTTTTCAGCTATTTTTCCATTTACACCGCACAATACATTATCCATGTTTGTATGGGCAGCGTAAACTGCAATATTGTGTTTAATGGCTTTAATTATACACCGTTGTGTTTCATTCTGACCTGTGAGTCGCTTCACTCCTTTGAAAATCAACGGATGATGTGATATAATCAGATTACATCCATTTTTATATGCTTCTTCAATCACTGGTTCCGTTACATCTACAGTAATTAAAACACCGTTCACGACCATATCGGGACTTCCTATCAGCAGTCCTGCATTGTCATAATCTTCCTGAAGAGCTAGCGGAGCTACTTCTTCAATCCATCCGGTTATAGTTTTTACTGTAGTCATTACAAGTGACTATCCCATTTTGCGGCTATTAGTTGACCGCTGTGTAGCCGGTTTGTTTGCCTTTGTCTGTTGTTTTGGTTGTTTTACGTCCTTAGCAACGGTTGCAGGTTTAACTTCTTTTTTCGTTTTTTCTTTTAAATCGATTTCTTTTTCTGTTTTTACTTCTTCTTCAGCTTGTTCTTTTTCCAGAAAATCAACCAGATTTGCTTCGATTAAAAGATTATACCAGTTGATTATTTTGCGAATATCGCTTGGATATACTCTGTCCCGATCGTATTCGGGTAAAATTTCAGCCATGAATTTTCTGAGTTGTTCGTTATCTGCTTTCGAATCGATAGAACACTTTACTCCATTCTCTTTGGTTTTAATATTTTCCAATACCTGTCCAAGCGGGATTTCTTCATTTTCCGTAAAAATTGCAATATCACCCAACGAAACAGCTTTGTCCTTGGTATAAGCAGGGATTCGTTTACCATCAATTAACGACTCGACGATGAGCATATTTTTACCATTCGATACATGCTTGTACAAACCCGGCTTTCCTGTAATAGATAAAATTTCTTTCAACATAACAATTCAGTATTAATCAGACTTTTTCAGTCATCCTGTAAATAATATTTTTATAGTTAATTTCGTCAAAGACAAAAAATGATCTGACATTTTACGCTCCAGATCAAATTCAATACAAATATAGTTATTTATTTTGCATTTTCTGTTTACAAGATTACTTAAAAAATCTGCATAAATCTTTTAACTGCACTTTCCCTTCATAAATTGCTTTACCAAGTATTACAGCCGGAACTTTTGCAAGTATCAGATTTTCAATATCCTGCATACAGCTAACTCCACCACTTGCAATAAGATACATCTGAGGTAATTCTGACAGAATATTTTGATACAATTGTACAGCAGTACCTTCAAGCATTCCGTCTTTACTGATATCTGTACAGATTACTTTTGTGATTCCTTTATCTGTATAATTTTTCAAAAAGGGAATTAATTCGACATTGGTAGTTTCGGTCCAGCCTGATACTGAAATTTTTTCATCCTTAACATCCGCGCCAAGAATTATCTTATCAGAACCGTATTTATTCAACCATTCGATGAAAACATTCGGATTTTTAACTGCTATACTTCCTCCTGTAATCATGGATGCACCGCATTCAAAAGCGATTTGCAAATCTTTATCAGATTTTAATCCACCTCCAAAATCAACGGTTAAACTAGTTTTCGATACTATTTGCTCAAGTACTTTATAATTCACGATGTGTTGGGCTTTTGCACCGTCCAAATCCACCAAATGCAACCGTTTAATTCCTGCATCGGCAAACATACGGGCTACTTCAAGCGGATCTTCGTTATATATTTTTTTCTGGTTATAGTCTCCACGGGTAAGTCGTACGCATTTCCCTTCGATTACATCTATTGCCGGAATAATTTCTATCATCGTTTTAAACTTCTTTTCCTTCGTAATAATTAATAAATGCTTTATTTACCAATCTGTTCCCTCCGGGTGTGGGATAGTTACCCGAAAAATACCAGTCTCCGGAATGATTAGGGCATGCGTCGTGCAAACCTTCGATAGTCTGATAAACCAGTTGAACCGGACAGTTTACCTCCTCCGGAGTAAGCATTTTTGCAATCTTATCGGATATTTCCTGTTGAGAAAATGGTTTGTATATTTCAGTTACATAATTGACAATCATTTCTTTATGAAAGTTTTCCTGTCCTTTTGATTTTCTGTAAACCTCATCAATAACATTTTGTCTTCCAGTTTCTTTCAATAACGCGATTGCTGCTCTAAATGCGCAAAATTCGCTCATTTTTGCCATATCAATCCCATAATAATCGGGATAACGCACCTGTGGTGATGAGGAAACAATGATTATTTTTTTCGGTTCCAGTCTGTTTAATATTTTCAGAATACTTTGTTTAAGTGTCGTACCCCGAACAATAGAGTCATCTATTACCACCAGATTGTCTTTCTCACCTCTGCGAATAGAATTCCATGTAACATCGTAAACGTGCGCAGCCAGGTCATTGCGTTCCTTATTTTGCGAAATAAAAGTTCTTAATTTAATATCTTTAATAAGCACCTTTTCAATATGAGGATCTCTTCCGGTAATCTGACGGATACCCTGGGTCATGCCGTAAAAAGCCACCTCAGCTGTATTTGGAATATATGAAAAGACTGAATTGTCCAGATCATTATCAATTGCCTCCATGATAGGTTTAGCAAGTGTAGCACCCAGTTTCTTACGTTCCTGATAAATAGCCAAATCACTACCTCGTGAGAAATAAATACGTTCGAATGAGCATGGTTTTTGTTCGGGGGAAGCAACACGAATAGTTTCGTACTGGATATTTCCATTTTTCTTGATAATCATTGATTTGCCAGCTTCAAGTTCGAAGATTTTTTCTTCATTCACCCCCATCACAGTCTGAATAACAGCTCTTTCTGAAGCAACAACTACAATTTCGTCATCAATATAATAAAAGCCGGTACGAATCCCTTTCGGGTCTCTGAAAACAAAAGCATCTCCATGTCCAAGCATACCGGTAATTACATAACCACCATCCCAATATTTTTCTGATTTACGTATGAATGAAGAGATATCGAGCTGATCTTCAATTTTTTGCGTGATCCTTACATCGTTAGTATAGCGCTGTCTGATTTTTTCATATTCTGCCTGTACTTCATTATCCAACTTATTTCCCAGTGATTCGAGCATCAAAAACGTATCTGCTTTATCGCGGGGATGCTGTCCCTGGTTTGTAAGTATTTCAAAGAGTTCATCGACATTGGTAAGATTGAAATTACCAGCAAGAACCATAGTCCGGGCTTTCCAGTTATGGCGACGTAAAAATGGATGTACGTTGGCAATGCCGCTTCGTCCTGTAGTGCTGTATCTCAAGTGACCAAGATAAAGTTCTCCCGCGAATGGTAAGTTTGTTTTTGCAAATTCAGCATCTTCGGCAACTCCTTTATATGTTTCCAGTTTTTCATTTACACTCGCAAAAATTTCCTGAATTGCATTTTTTCCCTCTTTTCGGTCCCTCCAGATATATTCTTCACCCGGCGGCATATTCAGTTTCAAAGTAGCTAATCCTGCGCCTTCCTGTCCCCGGTTATGTTGTTTTTCCATTAGCAGATACATTTTCTGTAATCCATACTGCCATGTACCGTATTTTTCCTGATAATAATCCAGTGGCTTTAAAAGCCTGACCATTGCTATTCCACACATATTATTCTTCTTGTAATTTTTTTATAGTTATCTTTAATAGGCTTATTCAACTGTTACTGATTTTGCCAGATTTCTTGGCTGATCAACATCACAACCTTTAACAACAGCAATATGATAAGCAAGCAGTTGTAAAGGTACAACAGCAAGTAATGGCGACAAACACTCTTCAGTTTCCGGTATCGAAATAGAAAAATCTGAAAGAGCCTTTACTATTTCGTCACCTTCAGTAACGATAGAGATAATTTTGCCTTTTCGAGCCTTTATTTCCTGGATATTACTGATTACTTTTTCGTATGTCGAAGAATTTGTTGCAATTACAACCACCGGCATTTCCTGACTTATCAGAGCTATAGGTCCGTGTTTCATTTCTGCAGCAGGGTATCCTTCAGCATGGATATAGGAAATTTCTTTCAGTTTTAAAGCGCCTTCCAAAGCCACGGGAAAGTTATATCCACGACCTAAATAAATAAAATTCTGAGCATAGGTAAATGTTTTAGAAAACTCGGATATAACATCATTTTTCTTCAGAATTTCAGAAATTTTCTCTGGAATCAAATTTAGTTCATTGATCAGTCTGAGATAATACTGTTCTGATAAGGTTCCTTTCTCTTTACCTATGAGTAAAGCCAGCATGGTGAGGACGGTAACCTGAGCGGTAAATGCTTTGGTAGAAGCAACTCCTATTTCTGGTCCAACGTGTGTATAGCAACCTGAATGAGTATTTCGGGGTATAGATGAACCCACTACATTACAAATTCCAAAGATAAATGCTCCCTGTTGTTTTGCTAATTCTACCGCAGCGAGTGTATCGGCAGTTTCACCCGATTGTGAAATTGCAATAACAACATCATCCTTATTAATGACCGGATTTCTGTATCTAAATTCGGATGAATATTCCACCTCTACAGGAATTCGTGCAAATTCTTCAATGGCATACATCCCAATCTGAGCCGAATGCCAGGATGTACCACATGCAGTTATAATAATTCTGCTTGCTTTTAAAAATTTATCTTTATTATCAATAAATCCGGCAAGAGTAATGTTATTTGCTTCCACATTGACTCTCCCTCTCATGCTGTCAGCTAAAGTTAGAGGTTGTTCAAAAATTTCTTTTAACATAAAATGCGGGAAACCACCTTTTTCCAACTGACTTAAGGTCAGTTCCAGTTTATGAATTTCAGGAGTTTTCTCAATATTAGCAATAGTTCGGATTTTCATCGGCTCATTGCGGCGCAGAGTAACTATTTCTTCTTCGCCAATATATACAACTTTATCGGTGTATTCAACAATTGGAGTTGCATCAGAAGCAATAAAAAATTCATCAGTGCCAATTCCAACAACCAGCGGACTACCCTTGCGGGCTGCTACAATCATATCCTGGTTTGATTTTTCGATGACTGCAATTGCATAAGCACCGACGACTTCGTTGAGTGCAAGCTGAACTGCAGTAGGTAGATCCACCTCATTGGTTTTTTTCATATATTCAATGAGCTGAACAAGAACTTCTGTATCAGTTTGACTTTTAAATGTAAATCCATGTTCAATGAGTCCCTGTTTAAGAACTGCATAGTTTTCGATAATTCCGTTATGAATAATTGCAAGTTCTTCGGATTGCGAATAATGAGGATGCGCATTTTTCTGATTCGGTTCACCGTGTGTAGCCCATCTTGTATGAGCGATACCTATGGTTCCTTCGGTGTTTTTTTGTTCGGCAAATTGCTCCAGCTCTGCTACTTTGCCTTTTGCTTTGTAAACTTTCAGATTTTCATTATCAATAAGTGCAATACCCGCACTGTCGTAGCCTCTGTATTCAAGTCTGTGTAAACCCTTAATCAATATCGGATAGGTATATTCTCACGACTGCTGAATCCTGTGAATCTCATATATCCTTCACCTTTCGATCCGAAAAGAATGCCTGGTGTTCCCACAATATTTTTTTGGAACAGGAGTTCATTAAAATATTTCCAGGAAGACATATTATCTGGTACTTTGAACCATATATAAGGCGAATTGACCTGTCCAAATACCTCAAACCCGAGTGCAATCAACTCATTTCGGACCAATTGCGTGTTTGTTATATAATAGTTAATTATTTCATTTACTTCCTGTTTTCCCTTAGCTGAGAAAACAGCTTCCGCTCCACGCTGTACGATATATGAAACGCCGTTGGTATAGTTTGAATTTCTTCGGCTCCAAAGGTCAACTAAAGGAACACTTTCTCCAAACTTTGTAAAGACATTTAATTCATGCGGGAATACAGCATATCCGCATCGAAGGCCGGTAAACTCTGCAGTTTTTGAAAACGTTCGCACCTCAATTGCTACTTTTTTTGCTCCTTTTATTTCGTAAATGCTCCGCGGTATCTCGTCTTGCTGAATGTACGCTTCATAAGCTCCGTCGTACACAATAATACTATGATGATCGATGGCATAATCCACCCACTTTTTCAGTTCAGCTCGATTCATGGCTGTGCCGGTCGGATTATTTGGATTGCAGATATAAATCACATCCACTTTTTCCTCAGGTAATTCCGGTATAAAATTGTTTTCGGGAGTACATGCCAGATAAACGATATTGCTCCATTTGCTTTCGTCGATAATATTACCTGCCCTGCCGCTCATAATGGTTGCATTTTCATATACAGGATACACCGGTTCGGCAATAGCAATGATATTATCACGGCCGAGGACATGTCCGATATTACCAATTGCCGATTTAGCACCGTCATTGATAAAAATTGTTTCCTTAGCCAGGGAAATGCCAAGGGACTTATATTCTTTTTGAATTTTCGAGATAAGAAAGTCGTAACCCTGAGGAGGGCTGTAACCTCTGAAAGAATTTTCGTGACCAAGCTCGTCAATAGCTTTGTGCATAGCTTTAATCACTTCGGCGGGTAGAGGTCTTGTTACATCACCTGCACCCAACCGGATTATTTCAGCTTTGGGGTGAAGCAATTTATAGGCGTTAACTTTTTTTTCTATCTCATCGAAGCAATAGATTTGAGGTACTTTCAGATAATTCTCGTTTGCAAGAGCCATTGAGAGAAAATTAATTTTAAGCCTTTTTCTTCTGAAAAAAGAAAGTGCAAAATTGCAATTTTTTTTTCGATTATTAAAGAAATATGCTGATAAATATGGTAGAGATTTTCTCTTTTGTTACTTAAACGTAAAAAAGGCCATTCATTAAGCAGAAAT
>JAFNAU010000208.1 GCA_017860335.1 Bacteroidota bacterium | reverse complement strand
TATCTATAAAGATACTGATTTCCAATGACTTATACAAATAAAATCGAGGCTATTTTCTTGATAATCATACGTTTAACATAAAGATTAACGAACTATTGAAATATATAACCTCTAAATAATTAATTTTATGGTAGATTATAAGACACATATCGCGGATGCGGAGGAATTAATGCAGGCATCAGTAGAGTATCTGGATGAAGCGCTGGCGCATATTCGAGCCGGAAAAGCTAATACACGCATACTTGATGGAGTGAAGGTTGAGTATTACGGATCATTGGTGTCGCTTTCAAATGTTGCTACGGTAACAACACCCGATGCTAAAACGATAGCCATTCAACCCTGGGAAAAATCCCTGATTTCTGTTATTGAAAAAGCAATTTTGAACTCCAGTGTTGGAATCACTCCTATGAACAATGGTGAAGTGATCCGTTTGGGAATTCCGCCACTGACCGAAGAACGCAGAAAACAGTTGGTAAAACAATGCCGTCAGGAAGGAGAAGAAGCTAAGATTAGTGTCCGGAATGCGCGTCGTGAAGCAATTGAACATGTAAAGAAATTAGTTAAGGAAGGTTTACCGGAAGACATGGAAAAAGACGCTGAAGACGTAGCTCAGAAAATCCACGATAAATATGTGAAAAAAATTGATGAACTGCTGGCAGCGAAAGAAAAAGAAATAATGACAGTATAATCGGTCAATTTTACCGAAAGAATGTATTCGAAATTACGGTCGTCCTGGAGATGTGGGATGACCGAAATTTTTTATCAGAACAGAAATTTATAATGCAGGGACTTGTAGTAAAGAATACAGGCAGTTGGTACACTGTTCGAACAGATGAGGGTGAAATTATTGATTGCAAAATCAAGGGAAATTTTCGCATCAAAGATATTCGCAGTACCAATCCGATTGCTGTCGGCGACAGAGTGAAACTCACTCTCAGTACCGATGGCACTGCTATGATTCACGAAATCTGCACCCGAAAAAACTACATCGTCCGCCGCTCATCCAACCTTTCGAAATACTCACAAATACTTGCAGCTAATCTCGACCTGGTAGCACTCGTTATAACTGTAAATTACCCTGAAACATCTACTGTATTTATTGACCGGTTTTTGGCCACAGCCGAAGCATATCAGGTACCCGCTTGCCTGGTAATTAATAAAACAGACAGATATTCTGACGATGAATCGGCATTTGCAGCGGCATTGAAAAATCTTTATGAAACAATTGGTTATCCTGTGTTTTTGGTGTCAGCTATTACAGGCGATTCGGTACCTGAGCTTAAAGAATATTTAAGCCATAAAACAACCCTTCTTTCGGGCAATTCCGGTGTGGGAAAGTCAACGCTTATCAATATGCTTGCACCAAACTCTGATGTACGTACCAATGAAATATCAGAGTATCATAATAAAGGTATGCATACTACAACATTTTCGGAAATGTTCCTACTGGACGATGAGGGATTTATTATTGATACTCCGGGTATTAAAGGGTTCGGAACGATTGATATGCAGGGAAATGAGGTGGGACATTTCTTCAGAGAAACGCTATCAAAGCTATTTAAGTATTATGGAAGACTGTAAAAGCGGAAAATATCGATAATGTATATTAATTGAAATTAAAGTAATAATTTGAAGTATTTAGTTAGGTTGAATCAATAAATTTTGATACATTTGTGTCGGATAGTATAAAGATTTAAAAATAAAATAAGAAATAACATAAAAAACACAAAGTAATGGGACATCATCAAATTGACAGGCTGGATAAAAAGATCCTTCAATTAATATCAAAGGATGCCAGAATACCTTTTTTAGAGGTTGCCAGGGAATGTAATGTTTCGGGAGCAGCCATTCATCAGCGTATACAAAAATTACGCAACCTTGGAATAATAAAGGGATCTGAGTTTGTTGTAGATACGTACAAAATAGGTTATCAAACCTGTGCGTATATTGGAATTGTACTTACGGACATAAAAAAGTTCGACTCTGTAGTCTCGGAACTGAAAAGAATTCCCGAAGTGGTTGAATGCCATTATGCTACCGGCAAATACTCTATGTTTATAAAAATTTATGCCAAAGACAATCGCCATTTGTTACAAATTATCCTGGAACATCTGACCTTGATTGATGGTGTAGGTCATACTGAAACTTTCCAGTTGTCGCTTGATGAAATATTTAAACGTCAGCTTTCTGTTTTTGAAGTTGGAGAAGATGATCTGGATGATATTGAAGAGGAGTAAAATCTCTAATTAAATAGTCATTAAAAAAAGCCGGATTTATTTCGGCTTTTTTTGTCCTAAATACATAGAATGTTCATCTTCTTATCTGCTGGAGTTTACCGGTTTACGGTTTTTTAGGAGCGACAGGCAGATAATCAGATTGAGGAGTGGTTGACTTAATGGGCCAAAATATAGAGTCGGGAAAAGTTTTGAACTTTATTAATCCCAGACTATCCATATTATAAAATTCCTCAATAGTCTTCAATGGATCAAATTTTGTCACTTCTACTCTTACTGTTCCATGTCCGATTAATCCAATCTGTTTGGCAGCAGCGTAGGATAAATCAACGACTCGTCCCCTTACAAAAGGGCCCCGGTCAGTAACTTTTACAATCACTTCTTTTCCGTTATTTAGATTTTGGATTTTTAGGAGCGTGCCAAACGGATAGCTTCTGTGTGCACAGGTCAGACTGTCGCGATGATAAGGTTTCCCGTTAGCAGTTTTCCGGCCATGAAGATTGTTGCCATAATAGGATGCGTTGCCAGTCTTCTGGCCGTATGAACCTATTGCTAACATGATTAAGAACAAAATGACAGGAAATTTATACAATTTCATTAAAAGTAAGTTTATAATGTGATAGAGGTAAGAAGTCATTACAAGGCAATTTTTGTGCCAATTTTTGAGTTTATTGCTTTTTTTTATACACAATTAGATTGTTCACCTTATAGTAATAACGTCAAAATAGTTAATTTGTTTTGTGAGTTGATGCAGATTGCTTTTACCCGATATATGTCATCGGTTGTATGAATAATCATTAGAGCATTATTTTTATAATTTAAAAAAATGTGTTATATTTGCACCCTAAAACAAAAAATGTTTCATTATAAATTTTAGGAGGAAACAAGCAATAGCTAAACAATTAATAATCAAGCCAAGGCAAGGTCAGAAAGAAAAAGATATGCCTAATCGCATCAATGAGAAAATCAAAGGTGTAAAGGAAGTAAGACTTGTTGGAGACAATGTGGAACAAGGAATTGTTTCGTTTGAAGAAGCTCTCCGCATAGCCGAAGAACTGGAATTGGATTTAGTTGAAATCTCGCCATCAGCAGTACCTCCAGTTTGTAAAATTGTTGATTATCAGAAGTTTCTTTATCAGCAGAAGAAACGTGAAAAGGAACAAAAGGCAAAAGCCGCGAAGGTGGTTCTGAAAGAAATACGTTTCGGACCTCAGACAGATGAACATGATTATAATTTCAAACTTAAACATGCCATCAGTTTTCTGAAAGAAGGTTGCAAAGTAAAGGCTTTTGTGTTTTTTAAGGGAAGATCAATTTTATTCAAAGAACAAGGCGAAGTATTATTGCTCCGGTTTGCCAATGACCTGGAAGATTATGCTAAGGTTGATCAGCTCCCGCAGTTGGAAGGAAAAAGAATGATTATATTCTTATCTCCCAAAAAAACAAAATGATTGAATTCCAATAATATATAAAAAAGAGAAACGATGCCAAAAATGAAAACTAACTCCGGTGCCAAAAAAAGATTCGCTCTTACCGGAACAGGAAAAATCAAAAGAAAACATGCTTATAAAAGTCACATTTTGACTAAAAAGACTAAAAAGCAAAAACGTAATCTTACTCTGACTGGTTTGGTTAGCAGTGTAGATACACACGAAGTTAAATCTTTACTTCGGTTGAAATAAGTCAAAATCAATTTTTTTAATCAAATTTTCTTTTATTGTAAAATCGAGTGTTTAGCCTGAAAGATCGCAAGAAAATGCGGCGCTAACGTTCACAATTCATTAAAATTATGCCAAGATCAGTAAATCACGTTGCTTCACGTAAAAGAAGAAAAAGAATTTTAAGCCTCACCAGAGGTTATTTCGGCGGACGCCGTAATGTTTGGACTGTAGCCAAAAATACATGGGAAAAAGGTCTTCAGTATGCCTATCGTGACCGCAAAAACAAAAAACGCAATTTCCGCGCATTATGGATTCAGCGTATTAATGCTGCTGCACGTCTTGAAGGTATGTCATATTCAAAATTGATGGGTGCTTTACACAAATCAGGTATCGAAATGAACCGTAAAGTATTAGCCGACCTGGCAATGAATCATCCTGAAGCATTCAGTGCAATCGTAAAAAAAGCGAAAAACGCTTAAACAATCAAGCAATTAAAAGTTGGATATAGTCTGACTTTGTAGATAAAAAGAAAACCGCAACCTGTAAGGGTATTGCGGTTTTTTATTTGATGGAATTTCTGTCTTATTTTATTCCAAATGAAATCCCCATTCTCTTTCCCTGAAGAACCATAGGATCATCTGGTTTAACTATTCGAAGTTTTCCCGCAACTTCCTCGAGTGAAACATCGGTAATTTTTTGCCCTTTAACGGACACCATACGCCCGAATTTTTTCTCTGCGATTAATTTGGCGGCATAACCACCGAGCATGGTACCCAGATTTCGATCGTGAGCCGATGGTGATCCGCCACGTTGAATGTAGCCTAATACTGTCTCGCGTGATTCAATACCTGTTCGCTTTTCAATTTCTCGGGCAAAATAAGTTGCTGGATGATGTCCGTCTGTTCCACCTTCCACTTCAATCCCTTCTGCCACTGCAACTATCGAATAGGGTTTTCCGTTTTTTTTACGGTTATTCAGAACCTCGATGATGGTATCCATATTGTATCCTAACTCCGGTAGGAGTATGACATCAGCACCACCAGCCATACCTGCATATAAAGTAATCCATCCTGCGTGATGCCCCATCAGTTCGATGACCATGACACGCTGATGCGAACTGGCCGTGGAGTGAAGCCTGTCAATAGCTTCTGTTGCAATATCGACGGCAGTACTGAAACCGAAAGTAATATCAGTCCCAAAGACATCGTTATCAATGGTTTTTGGTATGCCGATCACGTTCAAACCCAACTTAGACAGAGCCCAGGTTGTTTTTTGTGTGCCATTGCCTCCGATACAAACCAGGCAATCCAGATCAAGTTCCTTGTAACTTTTTTTGATGACTTCCTGGTCTTTTTTGTCAGGGGATTTCAGAATTTTTCGAAACTCTTTTTCACGGGCTGTACCCAGAATAGTTCCTCCCATGGTAAGAATACCGGATAATGATGATTCGGTGAGAGCGCTGATGTCCTTGTACAATAAGCCAGAAAATCCGTTCTGAATACCGATTACTTCCATGCCATAATCATTGATTGCAGTTTTACCTACACCACGAATGGTAGCGTTTATCCCCGGACAATCGCCACCTGAAGAAAGGATTCCTATTTTCATATGATTAGAATTTGATAATTACAAAGGAAA
>JAFNAU010000207.1 GCA_017860335.1 Bacteroidota bacterium | reverse complement strand
CATACTAAGATCTGTATATTGCATCAGTGGTTTCAGGAAAATGATATCAGTGCCATTGCACACATAAAGGGGGATGCCGATTGCCGTCATTACAATCGTTGACCAGGGTTCTAATGAAAAATTGAGCGCTTCCAGAAATTGCTTTGGATTGATTATAGCAAAGATAAAGCTGAGTGAACCTGCCGCCAAAATATAGGGCACAAGCTTTTTGGTCATCAGTGTGGTTTTAATAAACGGATCGCGGCTGGGGATAAAATCGCAGCCCGAAACGCATGCCTGATATTCGCCCCATGAAAATGTTTTATATCTGTTGGATATAAATTCGAGCAACCAACCAGCCAGAAACGAAAGTAAAAAAGAAAAAATAATTCGCAGTACCATATATTTCCAACCCAAAACCGTAAAGGAAACCACCATGATATACGGATTTAGCAATGGGGCTGCAATGATAAAGGTAATGATAGTTTTCAGCGAGGTACGTTTTTTCATGGAATCGATCAGTGGTAATCGATCAGTGGTAAAACACCGCAGGAGCATACAGGCAATATGGCGCCATAAAGAAATGCAAGCCACTGATTTTTAGGATAAAATCGTTTTATCTTATTGAAATATTGTTCAATGAGCACACCGACAAATACGCCTAATATGACCACCACAAACAATTCGATAAAGTTTTCGTATAACTGAAAAAACCACTTCATTACACCAAAAACAAGAATACGGGAATTGAGATGAAGCCGGGGATTTTTATCGGGAGAAACAACGGGTTTTCTGCTGGTCATGAAATGATTATTAGTAATAATGAATTAAAAAGTATGTAAGGAATGATTTTATTCAACAGGGAATAATTCCTGTTTAAATAAATCTTCCTTGTCCACCCTGCGAATGATGGTTAGTCTTCCGGATTTTTTAGCAGTTTCCAGCACCGAGAGTGTAATATGTGCCGTCCAGAGACCTTTTGAAAGTTCCTTCCAGTCGGACAATTTCTCTTTTTTAAGCCCGCTCATATAAATTTTCACTTGCTTCATCCCTTTGGTGCAGGTTTCCGGTCGTGTTTTGACGATGATGTTCAATTCTATTTTGTCACCGGGTTTATAAGTCTGTAAGCGGGGAGTGGTGTATTCAAGCCGGATCTGACCTGTCAGTTGAATGCAAAGTACTGCTAAAAAGAAAAGTATGGACGATATTCGCTTCATCGTTTATTTCACTCTTGAAGCTCCCGAATTACCGTCCACATATTTATCCTTCACATAAAGTGCAATGGCATCATACGAGCATTTATTATAACATTCGCCACAACCGACACACTTTTTAGGATCAATTATTACGGTTGTTTCATATTCAAATCCTTCAGATGTAGTCCGGTAGATGGAATCAACCTGTATAGCACCATATCCGCAAACTGCCACACATTTCATGCAACTGGTACACTTGTCTGTGTCAATTTTATAGTACTGGCTGAGTTTTTCGCAGGCATTGAATACAATGGCAAAAAGCAGAATGGAAAAAAAAGATATTTTAATTATTTTTGTTTTCATACAACTCCATTTTTTTAAAAGATGAAACGTACCTCCACTTTTCCCCAGGGCGAAGCATCTTTCAGGTATCTGAATTCACTACCATCCACTGACAACGTGGGATGTTCGATGTATCCTCTTCACCGATGATTTGATGGTCGGGAATGAGTGCTTAATTCCTGCCTGAAAAAACGGAAGTTCAAGGGCGTCGAGGCGCAATACATCACCGGCAAAAACATTGCTGTAAGAATTTAGAGCAACAGCTCCGTCCGAGATTTCATGCAACCCGTAATATCTGGCCATCAGTTTGGTAAGTTGTCCGCCCGACCAGTTAATATCCTTGTTTACCTCGATATTGTACAATAGGGCATGATTATTCTCTGCAGCCTGATAAAGCAATTCCGGTTTCAGGTTAATGCCCGCCAAACTTGCACTGCCGTATATGCCGGTAATAAAAGGACTGATTGTTTTCCCGCTACCGAATTCATAATAAGCCAGCCCGCCGACTTCATTCAGTTTGAAAATACTTTTCGAAATATCGGAACTAGAAAATTCTGAACTGAATTCATCGCTTCCACCAGATGATGGAACGTAAGTAAGTGAAACCATCGACACGTTGGTTTGACCGAACTTATTGCCGATGAGAGCACGTTCACGTCCCGGAACCACGTTGATCAGGTAACCCACAGTGCAGAAAGTGCCGTTTCTTGATGCTTGTTTCAGTACCGAACCGCCCAGCAGGTTCAGATTAAAATTTCCGAATGTTGCTTTATAGTTTGCTCCGGCCATGCGTTCGTTTATCAGAAAATAATCGTCACTTTTGGTGGATTGCAGTCCAAGCGTTAGTTTGTTATTATCGTTCGAATAACGGTAAAATGCTTCTCTCATCCCGAATTTGAGTGCCTGCGAGTTGGTTATATTCAGGCTGTCGTTACGCACCCAGTTTTTAACTCCGCCTTCTACATAGAAGGTATGATGATTGATGCTGTAATCCAGCCCGCCAAAAAGCATCAGGTTGGCAATTTTGTAATCACCGATAAATCCGCCCGAAGTGGTTATTTCAGAAGTCCACATCAGGTTGCTTCCCCCGATTGGTTTCAAAGCTGCACCCATACGGCTCGGACATTCCCACTGTGCATAACCCTGCACTGCGAAAAACATAATCAGCACGACAGATATCACGTTTCTCTTACGAAAGATTCTTTTTACATGCAGAGCATCCTGCTTTTTGCATGAAGACATACATTCGCCACACATAATACAATCTTCTTGTTTAAGGGTTGTTGTTTTATTTTCGTAAATCATAGCGCGTACTGCACATTGATTGCAGCACATTTTGCAGTTGATGCAAGTGGCGTCTTTATTAAGTTTTTTTGCACCGGGTATCTGTGAAACCCAACCCAGAATTAGCCCGACAGGACAAACCGTACGGCAGAATGGACGATGGATAAGCAGCGAACTGACAATAAGTATCGGCAGGAGAACCCATCCCAGCCAGTTGGCAGAGAAGAGGTTGAAGGCAACCTTGAAAGGATCATATTCACAGAAGATATTGGTACGGGTGATGAGCATCTGCAGTATCCAGATCACAAAAACCGAAATCTGAATAATTTTCAGGGTTCGCTGTGTCTTTCTTCCCGTCAGAAAGCTGAATTTCGAACTGCGTCCGATGAGTTCCTGAAGGGCTCCGAGATGACACAGCCAGCCGCACCACACTTTGCCGAATAGATAGGTTGCAGGTATTAAAACCAGAAACCAGAGCAAACTTTCCCAGGCAACAGGAACTCCAAAAATCATCAGAACACCGTTTTGAAACGAGGATATCATACACGGACAAGCTCCACGGTAAAATCCGAGATAGATTACCGAAGCTAACAAAAAGAAACCACGGGTTTTCCGAAACCACTCATATTTTATCAGAAGACTTATCAACCCCAGTATCAGAAAGATAGCAAGTGGCTCATAAATCATTGTATAATTTATTTTACGGGTAACTTCGCTTTGTGTTGGGTCAGTTTTGGCATTTTCAGCAGAAAATTCACTTGTATCTGTACTGAATTCATTTTTTGATGCATTGGTAAATTCATCGGAATTACCACTTTTGAATTCATCGGAAGGAGTTGCTTTAAATTCATCGGTTTCAACCGCAGCAATCGCGGCCGTATCTTTATCTGCTATTACCGTTCCAACCGACTCAAATTCGCTGCCGGGTGAAGTGAACGTATTTTCAGTTCCTTTATTCCCGGCAATCGGACAGTTTTCAGGAATATTTTCCTGCTGCGAAAAGAAATAGGGTGCAGCAAAATAACTGGCCGCTACAGCTCCTGAAATTAGAACTCCCAGCAGAAGTATGTAGAGTTTCTTTTTTCCTGCATATAACCAGATGCTTCCCAGTAGTACCAATACAGCAATAATAATGGTATTGATCATACCGGCAACAGAATGTTCCGAAGCGTAATAATTGCAAGTGCTGCAGTCCTCCGCCAGGTTCAGTTTACGGGCAATGCTGTCGGCTACCTGTTGCGAAACTTCGGCATGTGCTGTAAAGGGCAACGTAACGACCAAAAACAGCAAGAGCAGAATGATAATCTTTTGTTTTTTTATCACGCTAATAAATAATGATGTAAGTGATTGATATTTAGAATATACGGGATAATCCGGCTTAATCTTTAGGCAGAGTGAAAACGCCATAACCACCATCCTTTTCGCAGGAACGGGTTGCAGTAAGCATTATTTTCTTGCTGTTATCCTTATTTGCCTTTGCTTTTATCTGGCGGGTGAAAACCATGGGTGATTCTTGTTTCCAGTCGGTAGCGCCAACTATTTCCATCCCTTCAAACTTGAATTTGGTGTCTTTAGCAGCAACTTTGCAATTGCGGTGTATAAGTGACAGTTTAACGTTGATCACAAATTCATCTCCCGGTTTAACTGATGTTTTATTGTCCTTGGTGGTAAATTCAAAATTACAGGCACTTACAACAGAGATGCTGAAAAAAAGAAAAAATGCTGACAAAATTAATTTATTCATAAATGTGAGTTTTGTTTTTAATGCGGAATGAATATCTTATTTAAATTTAAAAAAGTTTATTGGAATAACGATGATAGATGCATCTTATTATATATTTGTGATATTAAAATAATATACTGCAAATTTACAGTTTTAATTTTAACTATCTTATTAAGTACAATTATTTTTAGATAATTTTCTTCAATCCGGTAATTTTTTATGAAAAAAATCTTTCTTTCGACTTTAATCTTTCTTCTATTTTGTAATCTAACTTCTGGCCAGACAAATGGCCAACTCAAGGTTAATTTTACCACATTGACCTATTCTGGCGTTTATAAGCCAAAACATATTCTGGCTGTATGGGTATCAAAAGCCGATGGAACTTTTGTGAAAACACTGATGGCTTTTACCAATGAAACCAAATACCGGCAATACCTGACTAAATGGAAAACTGCGACTTCTTCAACCTATAACATGGTAGATGCCGTTACGGGAGCAACGTTGAACACACATGGTTCACTTGCCTGTAACTGGGATTGTACAGATGTTTCGAAAGCAGTACAAAATGACGGAGAATATCGTGTAAACATAGAATTTACCGAGTCCAATGCAGCCGGTAAAATAGCAACTATTTCGTTTAACAAAAGCTCAACACCCGCTTCTACATTTACCAATATAACCACATCAACCAATATAACTCAGATTAATGTAGTCTGGTCACCGGTTAATACAGCTGTAGATAATGTTGATGATGACACCTATTATAAGATATATCCCAATCCGGTAAATTCATTGTTATTTGTAAGTGGAAACGACATCCGTCAGGTATCGTTGTATGATATGCAGGGCAAGAACATACTGAATACGACCGAAAATCAACTTGATTTCAGTCATTACAAACCGGGTACGTACCTGATTAAAATAAGAACTGACAAAGGCATAGTCATGCGAACAGCACTTAAAAAATAATTTTTATATCTGATGTGTGCTGAGCTAATTTGATTTCGGTATAATACATTGAGATGTAAAAAATGAGGTATAAATATATCCCGCTCCAATTCCAATATCAATATCAATAGATTGATATATACAATCAAAGCAAAGGGAGTGATGGATGTAGCGCGCTGCTTTCACCCAGGCATACACGTTCGATGTCAGCAGCTGCAACCTCTTGTTAACATATCCTTATCATGTTTCATTTCCTGATCCAAAAATGAAATAATATTAATTAAAAAATGAAATAAGATTATTTACATGAATTTTTTCATATTTTTGTGTGATATAAGGCTGCATCAGCCTGTATGAAGCAAAACAAAAGATATTGACTTATTCTGAAAAACACATTTTATGAAGAGACTTCTCTTGCTTCCATTTCTTATCGGGCTTATATTTATATCGTGCGAACCGGTACCCGAAGACCTTACCACCAAGGTAGTATATAATTTCAGCATCAATAGCAAGGAATGGCAAGTACATACCGATGC
>JAFNAU010000037.1 GCA_017860335.1 Bacteroidota bacterium | reverse complement strand
AGCATTATATTATAACACTTTAAAGATACAAAATAAATTTCACCCCCAGAAAGAAAAACATAATAAAAAAAGAGTGCCCAAAACTTATTGGACACCCTCTTTTTTTCATTTATGATGAACCGAAGTTTATTTCTGTCTGATAAAAATATTAATTGGTGTACCATGAAAGTCCCAATTCGCTCGTATCTTATTTTCCAGAAAGCGGCGATAAGGCTCTTTGACGTACTGTGGCAGATTGGCAAAGAAAACAAACGAAGGAATGTAAGTTCCAGGCAATTGGGTTACGTATTTGATTTTGATGTATTTTCCCTTGAGTGCAGGCGGAGGATAATTTTCGATCAGAGGCAAAAGCAGTTCGTTGAGCTTTGCTGTAGGCACTTTGCGCTGTTTGTTTTCAAAAACCCGCACAGCAGTATCCAATACTTTCAGTATGCGTTGCTTTGTAAGTACGGATGTAAAAATGATTGGAAAATCTACAAAAGGAGCAAGCCGTTCACGAATGGCTTTTTCTATTTTCTTGATATCATTTGCTTCCTTATTATCGATAAGGTCCCATTTATTGACACAAACAACCAGTCCTTTTTTATTTTTCTGGATAAGTGAGAAAATATTGAGATCCTGACTTTCGAGACCACGTGTCGCATCGAGCATGAGGATACATACATCTGAATTTTCGATAGCCCGTATTGACCTTACGACAGAGTAGTACTCCAGGTCTTCGTTTACCTTGGCTTTTTTACGGATGCCGGCTGTATCTACCAGATAAAAATCATGGCCGAACTTATTGAATCGCGAATATATACTGTCACGGGTGGTTCCGGCGATATCTGTTACGATAGTCCGGTCTTCCCCGATAAATGCATTAATCATTGACGATTTGCCTACGTTGGGTCTTCCCACCACAGCAAAGCGTGGCAATTCCTGTTCAATTTCTTCACTGACATCGGGTTTGAAATGCTTCATCAGTTCATCCAGCAGCTCACCGGTACCCAGCCCGTTGATGGCCGACAGAATGAACGGATCGCCCAGACCAAGTTTATAAAACTCAGCGGCCTGATATTGCATTTCGAAAGTATCTGTTTTGTTTGAGACAAGGATAACCGGTTTGTCGGCTCTGCGTAAAATCTGTGCAACATGAATGTCCAGGTCGGTTACTCCGTTTTGCACATCTACCAGAAACAGGATCACATCCGATTCTTCGATGGCAAGCAGTACATGTCGTTTAATTTCTTCTTCAAAAACATCAGTGGAGTTGACAACCCAGCCTCCGGTGTCGATCACTGAAAATTCTCGCCCACACCATTCGCTTTTTCCATACTGACGGTCGCGTGTTGTTCCTGCTTCTTCGTTAACGATGGCTCTGCGGCTATTGGTAAGCCTGTTGAAAAGTGTGGACTTGCCCACGTTGGGACGTCCTACAATTGCTACAATATTTCCCATTGATTTTTTGTTTAGTCCGGATATAGTTGTTTCCGAACGGTTTAACTTACATTTTATTTGTTTCTGCCCGTTTCGTCGCGAAACAGTACAGTGGGTACAAATATTCCGGATGCAAAGGTACAATATTTTTCCGGATAAATCTTAAATGAATATATGTTGCTCTTTTTGTGTAAATTAGCAGCCATTCTTTCAATCAGATAGCACATCAATAAAAGAGGGATGCATATCACATCCCTCTTTTAAATTGTTATTATGTATCTTATTTCAGCATCTTATCGATAGCGCTTGTATTGTCAATTGGCATCAGTGTAAAACCATAAGAAATATTTGTCTCTTTTGGAATAATACGGTAGGGCAACATGGGCCATTCGCCCCAGCTATTGTTGCCACCAACGCCCATCATGCGATAATCGATAAACAAATCCACTTTGTCTGATGGCTTGTATTCATTTATGTGTTTGTTTTTAGGCGCTGTGCCCACTGCTGCATCGTTGTTCCAATCTTCGGCGTTGGCAACTGTTTCGAGCAGGTAGTTGGATACGTTGAACTGGAATTTGTCATCAGCAAAAAATGCCATTCCCTTGCCCGAACCAAGTGTAACTGCCAGCCAGGCTGCATCTGTATGATGTGCATTTTCCTGTGTCATTACGTATTTATCCACCATGTCGATGATGGCAGATTTGTAACGGTCAACAAACGTGGAAGTTTTCCGGTCTTCATAGTTTGCCCAGGAACCCCTGCCGTAATATTCAGCGTTGACAAATTCACCCGGAAGTTGCATACGCATCCCAATGCGCGGAATGAGTGGAAGATCGCATTTGGTAGCATCCACAGTGTTTTCCACATGGATAGAGCCGTTTTTATAAATCGTGTAAATTACCTTCCAGCTCGTATTGGTTTGAGGGAAGCGATAATCACAGCTAACAATCGTATTTTCACCGGTTTTTACATTCAGATTTTCCGCTTTTAATTCTGTATAGCTTGCTTTTTTCCAGTTATTTAATTTTTTTGGCAGTCCTGCTCCGTATTCGTTATCTGTGGATGCTCTCCAGAAGAAAGGTTTCAGACCGAAATGATCGCTGATATATTCAGTCCCTTTGTATTTATACGAAGTCATCACACCTGTTTGCTTATCAAAAATCACCGAAAAATCGGTACCATTGAAAATGAGATTAGTCGTATTTTGAGTAACTGTTGCCGGTGTTTTTGCATTTAACACCATTTTCGGGTATTCATTTACTATAAACTGATCACGGGCAACGACCCATCCTGCAGGAATATATCTGGTTTCAGTTTTCTGTCTGGCTTCAAAATTAATTGTAACCTGATTTTTTACTTTAAAATATTTTGAAATATCCGGAATGACAACGGTTTTAGTTTCGTGTGGTTTTACATTAAGAGCTATCTGTCCTGTTTTCAGAATTTTACCATTTGATTTTATGGTGTAATGAAAGCTGTATTGGCTTAAATCAATGAAAAAGTTTTCATTATAAACATCGACAGTACCTTTCAGAGCATCAAAGTTCTTAAACCAAATATTCTGATAAACTTTTCGCATTTCTTCTGTGTGTGGTTTGGTGGTACGATCCGGCAGGACTAATCCGTTGCAGCAGAAGTCGCCCGATGAGGGTGTCCCTTTCGGTCCGAAATCGCCTCCGAAGGCCCAGAACTTATTTCCTTCCGTGTCTTTTTGCGCAATTCCCTGATCCACCCAATCCCATATGCATCCTCCCTGGAGCAGAGGATTTTTGCGAATGATATTCCAGTAATCAATAAAATTGCCCAGACTATTGCCCATGGCATGAGCATACTCGCATAAAATGAGCGGACGGTCAGCATTTGGATGTTTGGCATAATTTTCAATATCTTCGGGTCTATCGTACATCGGACAGAAAATGTCGGTATTCCATTCGAGTCCGGCACGCTCGTACTGAACCGGACGGGAGGTGTCTCTGCCTTTTATCAGATTGTATGTTGCGTACATATTATAACCGTTGCCGGATTCATTTCCGAGCGACCATGTTACAACACATGCGTGATTTTTATCGCGTTCAATCATTTCGGAGGTACGGGCCAGATGTGCTTCGAGGAAAAGTGGATTATTGGCAAGCGTTGCACCTTTTCGCAGGTCGTAACCCATTCCGTGCGCTTCAATATTTGCTTCATCAATTACATAAATGCCATACTCGTCAGCCAGTCTGTAGAATAATTCCTGTTGCGGATAATGACAGGTACGCACGGTGTTGACATTGTATTTGCGGAACAATTCAAAATCTTTCCGCATCAGTTCTTCGCTGACGTAATGACCTGTAAATTCGTTATGTTCGTGAACATTTACCCCCTTCACTAATACAGGCTTTCCGTTGATCATAAACTGTTTGTTTTTGATTTCAGAAGTTCTGAAACCAACTTTAACGGCTGTAGCTTCCTGGGTATTCCCGTTTTTATCTTTCAGTTCGATACTCAGCGCATAGAGGTTAGGTTCTTCGGCTGACCATTTTTTCACATCCGGGATTTCTTTCAAAAAACTAATATGAGTTTTGTCTTTGATATTTACCGTTTTCGTTTCGGAGGCAGTTGTCTTTCCTGTGGCATCTTTCAATGTGTAAATTACAGCAAGTTCTTCACTGGTTTTTGCGTTATTTTCAAGAACAACATCCAGGGTGAATTGTCCGTTGGTATAAGTGGCATCCAGTGGAGTGTGTGCAAAAAAATCGGCAATATGAACCTTTGGGCGGGCATAAACATACACATCGCGCTCGAAACCCGAAAGACGCCAGAAATCCTGACATTCCAGGTAGTTGGCATCCGAAAAACGATGTATCTGAACAGCCAGAACGTTTTTTCCGGCTTTTACTTTTGCTGTAATATCAAAACGGGCAGGAAGTTTACCAGCCTTATTCATGCCTATAAATTCACCATTGAGGTAATAATAAGCTGCCCCTTTAGCGGCATCAGCACTCAGAATTATCTCCTTACCTATCCAGGATTGTGGAATTTCAAACTCGCGACGATAAGTACCTGTAGGATTAAATTCTTTGGGAACATAAGGAGGATTGGGTCTGTTCCAGAAAGGTTCGTGTCCGGGCGAAGTAAATTCATAAGTTGTATTAACGTAGATTGGATAACCAAATCCCTGAATTTCCCAGTTTCCTGGAACTTTAATGTCTTTCCAGCCTGATGCATCAAAATTTTCGTTGTAAAAGTCATTCATTGGCCGTTTACTGAAATCTTCAGCATAGTTGAATTTCCAGGTACCGTTCAGTAATATAAAATCACTTCCTTTGGATGAGTAAAGAGCTTTTTGAGCTTCTGTAACATTACTGAATGAAAAGAAGCTGCTATGAGCAGGTAATTTATCAATACATGTTAGTTTGGGATTTGTAATTTCGTCATACCGGTTTTCCTGCAGTTGAGCAAAAACACCAAACGTGATGATGATGCCCATAAATAGCATAAATGAGCGTTTTTTCATAGTCATAAGTTATATTTATTACTAATTATTATGTGACTTACAAAGATACAGAATAATCCTGTATTCAAAAAAGCCAAATATCACATTTTCAGATATAAGAAAAGCGTCTGATAATCAGCAAAAAAGATGTATTGTGGAATATATTTCAGGAAACTAATCGAATTTAGCTGTAAAATATTTTGTAAAATGTATGAAAAAGGCTATCTTTGCACCGCTAAAAAATAATGGCGAGATAGCTCAGTTGGTTAGAGCGCATGATTCATAATCATGAGGTCGCCGGATCATCCCCGGCTCTCGCTACAAAAAAAAGGTTGTCATTCTGGCAGCCTTTTTTACTTTAAGGATATAGTCATGTATTATTCGGGCAAAAAAACACTCCGAAAAACAGATGATTTTCGGAGTGAAATAACGTTTATTCAACATGTCGCAAACATTTCCCTGCTCGCAGAGTAAAATTAGACAGCTTCAACATAAGTTTTTCCTAAAATCCGTTTATTGACGCTACAATATGCCCATGGAAACCAGATACCTATTGTAATGGCTGTCAGCAGCAACTGACCCCAGATAAATAACAAGTCTTTTCCGGCTTCAATATCATAACCAAATGTTTTACTACTGGCTTCTGAACGTGCTTCAGTTCTTTCTGCAAAATACTGAAACAATTTCAGTGTGGCAAGCGGAGAATATATACCAATCGTTATCACCGAAAGGAATAGTTGTAAAGCTATTTGAGCAGCTGAATTCCAAAAATTTGTCTTCCATTGAATCTCGTAGCCTTTAAATCTGAAATTCACATACCATTTATACACATAGTAGCAATAAGGAATGAGAACCAACAACATTAATACCACCATAACTATTGTTGTAACGACACTCATATTGCCGGGCTTCACATCCGTTCCCAATGCCACTCCCACCAGGGTTGAAATCAGTATTACCATGACAATAACCATCGGTATTACCAGAGTCAAGAGAATAATCACAAACAGATCACTTCCCTTTCCCTTAAATTCGATACCATCCTGTTCATAGCGGGTATTACCTGCATAAAACCTCATTATTTTCGCGAGAAACCAGGGACCGTATATTCCAAACGTAATTAGGGTTAGCAGAAATCCAGGGATAAGCACACGCATAAAATCACCAAATTTACCGGTAAACGTCAACAGTTTTTCGTTGTATTCCACATGTTCTAACGTCAGTTTCACGATGTAAAACATGAAAGCATATTCAACAAGTAACAGCAATAACATCAGGGCATACCAGGGTGTCATCGCACCTAAGCTTGCCACACCCTGAAGAGTATCCTGAAGATGCTGTAATTGGTACTGAACAAAACTGTAAGGTATAAAGAAAAATACAATCAATAAAGCCCAAACCGGAAACAGCTGCTTTCCGGTCAATGTAAAATTAAAATAGTTCTTCATGTTTAGAATATTAGTTGTTAGTCTTATTTAAAAATTCCGGCTGTTCAGCCACTGATTAATGAAGGTAATCACGGTAACACGAGTGTTAACATTAATTCAACAAAGCTACAATTTTCATTTTGAAAATAAATAAAATTTTCAAAAAATTAATAGTAATCAAAAATATTAAACTATAAGTTTAATGACACTGGGTGTCTTAATCTTGTCATTTATCGTGTTCAGAAGTATCTTAAAAGAGATGACTGAAGAAGTAAAGAACCAATACAAAGTATATCAGGAGGCTTCTGCACCATCCTATAAGTCAAATGAATTTGTAATGAGAGTGGCAGCCAATAAAGCGGGAAGTTCTGCGGTTATCCGTCACAGACCGGCGAACAGATATGTGAACAGGCAAAGTGAAGGGAATGTACATGTGCCAATAAAGAGTGCGGATAAAGCAATTTCTTCGGGCTTTTCAATACCCGATTCAGACAATATTATTTATTCCCGAAAATCAAAAAAATCATTGGACGAAAATTCTCTCAATTTCAGGTCAATGGCTGTAATATCTTCCTGGAGTACAAAACCATTGGGTACTATGAATCTGGTTACATCAGGTAAAGATTTACAAAGCGAACTTCTTGCTTCAAATATTTCTGTACCTTTTTCCGGAAGTAATAACCCCGGTCCAATGAGAATGGATGGTGGGGATGATAATCCGCCGCCCGAGGGAGCACCGGTTGGTAATGGGATTTTTGTAATGCTTCTGCTCGCAGCCGGATATACTCTTTACCGAAAGAAATTCTATGCTGAATAGTTGAAGAATTATTCATAAAAAGATACATCTGTCAACTAATCTTACGCATATCAGAATTTGGAGTTAAGAGAAAAATTAAAAATAAGACTTTACCCGCAAATCAAAATTCATTTCTCAAATTTTAAATATTTTAACCGCAAAACATGATGTATCGAATATGCAACACTTTTGAAGAATTCTTTGTGTTGTATCTTTTCGGACAAATAAACGTTAAATAATTGTGTTAAATCCATCCTTGGGATCATCAATTTAGTTTATTATCACTAATATTGCAAAACCTTAAGCTGTTATTAACAAACAGTTGTACTATCAGAAAAAAAATCTTCTTACCTTCCTGCTGTTTGTAATTTATCTGTCATTAATCAACAATCTAATATTGAAAACTTATGATGAAAAATTACAATTTCAACAAATACAGTTTCCGCATAACTACTTTAATACTGATAGTGTTAAGTTTTCTATGCGTATCAGGCATTCAAGCCCAAAACGTCGGCGACTACCGCTCAAATACAAGTTTGGGGAACTGGACATCACTTAACAGTTGGCAGCGTTATGACGGAACAAACTGGGTCACCCCTACCCTAGCTCAGGGATATCCGGGTCAATTCGCAGGCACAGGCGCCGTCACCATTAGTTCCGACAATATTATACTGGCAAACTTTATAACTGCAACTCCACAAACTACCATTCAAATATCTGTGATTGGTATAAACAATAATAATCCTTTCACAGCATATACTACCCCTAACCCAATTGGAATAATCACAGTCCAGAGCACTGCTATTTTAGCTTTGCAAGGCTCAGGCACAGGGAGCATCAATTATACCACTTATTTAAAAACGTCTGAAATTGACGTTAATTCAGGTGGACAAATTTATTTCAGTGCTACCAAAGTAAGCCTTGCATTACCAGCAAATGGTGTAATTGAAGTTTGTGCTGGCGGGATAACAGGGACTTCAACTAATGCCAATCAGGACATTTATATAGGCAATCAGTGGTACGCTGTTGGAAACAGTAATCAAACTCAGTTTACATTTGATGAAATAATGACTGGTTGCATTGGAACACTTGATGCTGAAATAGGATACACTTCGCCGGTATGTATTGGTAATTCCATAAACTTAACCGGGAGTGTAACTGGTGTGATTGGTACAACTCCCACATATACCTGGTCTGTAATATCCCCCGACGGTATCACTACCACCTATACTAACCAACAAAACATTTCTTTAACTGCTCTAGAGGTCGGTATTTATACAGCTAAACTTACTGTGACAACAACCCGTAACGGTTATATTTACACAAACAGCAAGACAGTTACGATAACTGTATTACCGAATGCTTCACTGGCACTCACATCGGGTGCTGCCACTACCAACCAAACGGTTTGTATTAATAAACCGTTGACCAATATCACTTATACAGCAACGGCTAGCACCGGAGTAACATTCAGCGGTCTGCCAGCAGGTGTTACCGGAACTTATTCGGGCGGAGTGGTAACCATAAGCGGTATGCCCACCGTCGACGGAACATTTAATTATACTGTCACCGCTTCAGGATACTGTTTATCTGCCCAGCAATCGGGTACGATAAAGTCAAACCAATCCTATTGGGTGGGTACAGTGAGTTCCGTCTGGGACACGGAAGAAAACTGGACCTGTGGCATCCCTCCTGCCGGAGCAGATGTTGTTTTTGCTGCAACTACTAACAGCTACGGTTCGATGGCTGTACGTGACTTACACCTCGATATCAACAGAACCATCGGAAGTCTGGTTAATGCAAGCGATAAGAACCTTATCATTAAACCCGCAACAACTCTTGTCATCAACAACACGGCTCCTGCCAATGACAATCCCGCAAAAATTCAAATTCTGGCAGCTCCCGATAATGTTAACGGCAGTCTGATATTTACAAATCCACTATCAAACCCGAATGTGAATGCCACAGTACAGATGTACACTACAGGATACAGAGGTGCAACTCAATGGACATGGATTGATCCGGATGGAAAACCATATTCCGGATACTACCGCTGGCAATATTTCGGAGTTCCGGTGGAAAGCACTTCAACGCTGGTATCAAACACCTCGCTGTGGGGCTCGTACATTCGCAAATACAATGAGAGTCTGGAACTTAACAAGTATTACCAGAAATGGAGTGACCTCGGAAATTACGACCGGTTATATTCCTTCAACGGATATGAAATAACACAAGGCAGTCCGAAAATCATCTCATTCAGCGGAAAGCTTGTAACCGGCAATTGTACACTGACTTTATCCAGATCAGAAGTAGCCGGCACAAAGAATTATGGTTCGGGATATAATATTTTTGGAAATTCATTTACAGCTGCAATTGATATTTCAAAAATGGTATTCGGCAATGGTGTACAACAAACTGTATATCTTTACAATACAGGAAATCTTCAGGACTGGGGCAGTCAACAAAACATTTCCGGGAATAATGCCGGCGCTTACTATGCAATTCCGGCCAATACAGCACCCGCAATGGGTTCCATTCCATCGATGCAGGGATTTCTGCTTATAACCGGCACAAACGGATCCACCGTAACCATACCTTACAACAGCGTAACATCAGCTGCCACAGCTAATACCTCACAGCAACGGGTAAGGCAAAAAATCTCAGCCAGCGAAGAATTATCCCGGATGACTGTTGATGTTACAGGTGAGAATGGTTTTGACAGGGTATGGATTTTCAGTCAGCCAGGTACAACCCACGGATTTGATAACGGCTGGGATGGTGAAAAAATCCTGCAAACAAACGGAGTGGCATTGTACGCGGAAGAAGAAAACAGAAAATATCAGGTAAGCACAACCGAAAATCTGGAAAATACATGGCTCACATTCCAGGCAGGAACTACAACCGATTATACACTTACTATCAATAAATCGTCATTAAAAGACAACAAAAATATAATTTTGTTTGACTCCATTGCTAATACGATTATCAACCTATCCGACAGTATTACGGTCTATCCGTTTGTAGCATTCAATAATGGAAGTCCGGAAAAACGGTTCGTATTTAAGATGATAACAGACATCAGGGACTTTGAAAATAATAAATCTGTAAAGTTAAAAGCATTCACCGCAAACAATGCTATTAAAATACAAAACCTGACAGAAGAAAACGCGACATACAGCATTAGTGATGAATTTGGTGTTTTCAAGTTCAGTGGAGCGATAGGCCCAAAGTCAACAATCTCGCCTAATATTAAGTTCGAATCAGGCGTCTATTTTGTATTTATTAAAACGAAAAATCAAAATATAATCGAAAAAGTAATTATAAAATAAATATCACGCGATAATCAGAAAGAGCAGCCTTAAAAAAGCTGCTCTTTCTGATTATTAAACTTTTATAAACCAATAGTTCGGTAAAAGTTATTTAACTTTATGCTGCAATAGTGCCGTAAAATAGAAGCTCTTTGACATTCTGGTTATTTTTGAGTACGTTTGGTTTAAT
>JAFNAU010000206.1 GCA_017860335.1 Bacteroidota bacterium | reverse complement strand
CATTTTTTCCAGTTCGGCCATTTCTTCACCCACGTTGGGGAGTACAAACAGGAGCGGATCATCCGAATTTCCTGTAATGAGGTCAATACCTTTATCGGTAAGTTCTATCGAATTGTTTTTTTCATCAATGACAAAGAACAGCGGATCGGTTGCTTCTGGCATTCTCCGGTTGTTTTGCTCCATGTAAATCTCTTCGGTTTTCATCATGGCAGCTTTCACGCCCTGTTCGCTGAGGTATTTGATCAGAGGCTTGTTTTTAGGCATCCCTTTATACGAACGGAACAATGCCAGTGTACCTTCCTCACGTTCTTTTTCCTTTTCCGATTTCATCAGTGAACGGGCATCGGCCAGGTATTTGGTAACCAGTACTCTTTGCGCGTTCACCAGTTTCTCCACTTTCGGACACAATTCTTCAAATAACTGGTCTTCACCTTTGGGTATCGGTCCTGAAATGGACTGTTGGCCATGTTATCGCGCAGGTAGTCGAAACCGAATTCGTTGTTGGTACCGAAGGTGATATCGGCCAGGTATGCCTGACGGCGCTGGTCGGAGTTTGGCTGATGTTTGTCGATACAGTCAACCGATAAGCCGTGGAACATATACAGCGGGCCCATCCATTCGGAGTCACGTTTTGACAGATAATCGTTTACAGTTACCACATGAACGCCGCGGTGTGTAAGGGCATTGAGGAATACGGGAAGAGTTGCAACGAGCGTTTTACCTTCACCGGTAGCCATTTCAGCAATTTTTCCCTTGTGCAGTACTACACCTCCGAAGAGTTGCACATCGTAATGCACCATGTCCCATTTTATCTTGTTGCCTCCGGCAGTCCATTCGTTTTTGTAATAAGCCTTATCGCCCTGAATGGTTATAAAGTCGTATCTGGTAGCCAGATCGCGGTCGAACTGAGTGGCAGTGACTATTACTTCGTTGTTGTCATTCAGACGACGGGCGGTATCTTTCATAATGGAGAAAGCTTCCGGAAGTATTTCGTCAAGGACTTTTGAAATCTTCTCGGTGATTTCTTTTTCCAGTTTATCAATCTCGTTGTAGATTTTTTCACGCAGATGAAGTTCGGTTTCTTCGATACTGGCTTTCAGCTCTTCGATACGTGCATTCTCAGGCGCTACAGCTTCCTGTATTGTTGCTTTCAACAGCTCGGTACGTGCACGCAGTTCGTCATTACTCAGATTCTTTATCTCTTCATAAACAGCCTTAATCCTTGTCACTTCGGGCGATATTTCTTTCATATCGCGGGTAGCTTTATTTCCTACTATTTTTTTCAGAATATCATTAAATCCCATATTATTTTATTTATTGATGTCAATCAACCTGTAAGTGTCCTGAAATCAGTTATAACTTTGTATGACATCTGAACAGATGTCATTTTTTTATTATTCTTTTATACGATTATTTATTAATTCAAAAATATTGATTTTATTTTTTTTTGCAAATTCCTGCAAAGATAGTTCTTTCTTGCAATTTAACAGTGTAATATCTCCGTAAAAAGTGTTTAGTATTATATGATCTTTCAAAATATTTAGAGAAGAGAATATCAGGTAAGGAATAATTAAATATCCTTTAACAGAATATCTTCACGAAGTTTGTCTGTTTTGGATTGCAGTTCACGCATTTTCTGCCAGAATGCATCCATCTCCTCGTTTTTCGAATTCAGGAAAAGATCTGAACCTGTCAAATCAATTTTCGAGTACATCATATTTATTGTCAGCTGATTGATATCTACAGCAGGCTGGTACGCAGTTTCGATTTTATCTTTTTTAACCGGAATAATGATGTTCGAATTGGTCAGAACAGTCAGTATCTGGTTCAACAGTCGGATGGGCAGTTTATATTCACTGACTATATCTTCAACGGTCATGGGTGGCTTGCTTTGTTCAAAGCGCTTGACAATGATATATGCCACAAAAAATTCAAGATATGATTTGTACCGGTTGCTGATATTTTCGGTATCAACCTCATAGTCGAAGTTACGCAGATTCTGTGACACATACGAAATCTCCGCACCAATCAGGAATATCTGACAGGAGATATTCAGCCATAAAAGCATCAACGGAATGGCTGCAAAACCACCATAAACAGCATTATAGCGTGTCAGGCTAATTTGTCCGTTCACATACAATGTCTGGAAAAGCTGAAATGCAACTCCGGCAACTATTCCGGCAATCAGTGCGTTAAGAAACCTGACGCGCGTGTTGGGTACGATCAGATAAATAATGGTAAACATCAGGATACTGGTCAGATAGGGAACGACTACAACTGTAAACTGTGCAAACGGACTATATATCTGATAAATGAAAGTGGTTTTTAGTATGCCGTTGATGTAAATGGAAAGTCCGCTTGTAACTCCGACCAATACCGGAAATAAAAAAATCCCGGCAAAATAGGTTGTAAATTGTTTGAAAATGGAGCGTGATTTTTGAACCTGCCAGATATTGTTCAGAGTTGATTCTATCTGCATAAAAAGGTTCATAACGGAGTACAAAAGAATAACAACCCCAATTCCGATAAATAATCCTCCCTGCATCGTTTTCAGGTATTTTTCCACAAATCCCATCACCGTAGGTATCAAGTTTGCCTGAGCAATAAAAGTGTCCTGAAGGGTTTTTTCGATATAGTTTTCAATTCCGAACCCTTTGGCGATGGCTACAATCAGTGCGATGAGCGGTACGATGGCAAATGTAATGGAGTAGGTGAGCGCTGCTGCCCGGACACCGAGTTTGTTTCGCACATAACCTCTGATAGCCAGATAGATGGTTTTGATGACACCATAGAAAAAACGACGGGTACGTGACAATTCGTGACCCGTTATCCGCCATATATCCGTACTAATAAAATTGTAAAGATATTTGATGGTTTCAATTAGTTTCTTCATTGAATATGTGTTGTTATTGCATGCTTCATGCAACAGAAATTTTACAAATGAAGCAGACCTGTAAGCCGGGTTCTGTTCTCCGCAGATGCGAAGTGTTTGTCATTTATCTGGCCCCGTCATCACTGACGGGATCTAGCAATCTACCCCCCGGCTCGAACGAGCAGTCCTACTGCGCCGGTATACATGATCTTGCAACCCATAAGATGTACGGCCTGCGATGTTGCCACCACAGCCGGTGAGCTCTTACCTCACCTTTTCACCCTTACTCCGTCAGAGACGAAGCGGTCATTTTCTGTTACACTACTCTGCCCTTTCGAACAGCTTCCCGTTAGGAAATATGGTGCTCTGCGTTGCCCGGACTTTCCTCAATCTCACGTGAGTGAGACAGCGACAAACCGGTCTGCTATTTATATACAAAGATAAGCGATTTTGCATAATCTGCAAAATAATAAGAATATAACAGTATAATTCGATATTTAAGAAATATTTTAACCCACAGATTAATTGATAATAAAAACTAAAATAATAAATAGTGTTGTGAAAATCATGTATCTTTGAAACAGATTTTTGAAAGTAAATTTAATAATTTAAAATATATAATTATGAAAACACAGGACGACGATTTACTGGTTTATGACGAAGATGACGCCGTGAAATTTATTCTGAAACTGGTTCCTGACGAACAGAAGGACAGAATCAACGAGGATGCTATCAACTATGTACTGGATGTGGTATATGATTACTATGAAGAAAATGGACTGATTGATGACCAATCAACTGAAGAAGCAAGTATTGATGAGGAAGAAATGATGAAATACGTGCTGAAAGCCTCGAAAAAGGATAAAATGAAACTCTCGGAAGATGAAATTCAGCTGATACTCGATGGCGAGTACGAATATGGAAAATCGATCGGGATTTATACCGAAGAGGACTAAAATTATAAGAATGTATGCAAAAAAACACCCTGACATTTAATGTCGGGTGTTTTTTTGGTTATTAATAAGCATATGTATCATTTTACAAGGGTAATAATAAAACTGATTTCTCTGCTCCCTTTCCCTGTAGTATTCCTACTATCGGATATTACATACCTGTTTGTTTATTACCTGGCCGGATATAGAAAAAAAGTAGTCAGAGATAATCTGAGACGGTCATTTCCCGAAAAACCGGAAGATGAATTGCTGAAAATTGAGAAAAAATTTTACCATCATTTGTGCGATTTGCTGTTCGAAAGTCTGAAAATGGCAACAATAAGTAAAACAGATATTATGCAAAGGATGAAAATAACCAATTACGAACCCCTGCTTAAGCATTACGATGAAAATAGGAGTGTTATACTCATGACCTCTCACTTTGGCAACTGGGAATGGACTTCATCATTCAGTCAGTATCTTCCTGCGGATAAACCAATGTATCAGGTGTATAAAAAACTTTCGAACAAACTTTCCGATAAGGTTGTTTATGACCTGCGCATCCGTTTTGGTTCTGTCAATGTGGAAGTTGACGATTTGTTTGATACACTCCGTGAGATGCGAAAAGAAGGAAAAATCGGAATGATCGGCCTGATTTCAGACCAAAGTCCTTC
>JAFNAU010000205.1 GCA_017860335.1 Bacteroidota bacterium | reverse complement strand
CGGTCTGTCGGGATTAATGGCCAACCTGCAGCGAAAAGTACCAGTTATAACAACCTATCACGGGAGTGATATTAATAATAATGCTGTCTTTCGTTTTTCAAAATGGAGCATTCGTTTGTCTTTCTTTAATATATTTGTTTCACTGAAAAATTTCGAAAAAGCAAATCATAAAAATAATTCAACAATAATACCCTGTGGAATTGATACAGATTTATTTTCACCTTCAGATAAGAATCAGTCAAGAAATAAATTGAGTTTTACTTCTGACGAAAAACTTGTTCTTTTTGCGGGTGCTTTTGACAATCCGGTTAAAAATTCATCACTGCCCTGCTGATGACCAGCCATTCGGAAGGATCGCCGCAGGTAATCAAAGAAGCGATGGCATGCAACTGTCCCATCGTATCGGTCGATGTAGGCGATGTCAGGGAAATGATACAAAATACAGCTCACTGTTATGTCAGTGAAAATAATGCTCAAGAAATAGCAGATAAACTCAATGAAATCTTTGAAAAGGGAGAACGAACGAACGGACGAAACGAAATTATTGCCCGCAACCTCGATCAGATGTCAGTTGCAAATCAGATTCTAAGTATTTATAAATCTGTGCTGAAGTCAGAATAAACTATTTTTTCTATCAACGAATTACTCAAATCACTCAAATCACCCAAATTAACCGAATTTATTAGTTTATTTAGTGAAATTCGTAGTTAAATAAAAGTCCTGTCTGGACAATATTATGATAGAATTTTAATTTAAGTTTTAACTAATCACATAAAATTATTCGTATAATTCGAAAAATTCGTAGTTTTGAAGAAAATATCCGGAATTTTTCAAAAAAACAGTTTTAATACATTTGAAAATGGTTAAATAACAAACCTGACAGATTTAACAAACTTGTCAGTTTGAAATTTCGAAAAGCATTTTTTCTGGCTGCACAGGAAATACGTAATATAGAATACCTCATCTACACACTAAAACGAATAATGACCCTTTACGATAAACAGACATTAAACTGGAAAGAGTGGCAGCAACTGATCGAAAACTCAGCCAGTAGCAGTTGGTTTCAGACTCCCGAAGCATATGATTTCTATAGTTCGTTAAACTTTTTACAGTCCTTTGTATTTGGAGTTGCCGAAAACGATAAACTCACGGGAATTGTTAGCGGATTTATTCAGTCTGAAGGTGGAATTCTCAGGAAATACTTCAGTCGTCGGGCAATTGTCAATGGAGGCGCGTTGCTGAGTAATAATATCTCGGACGAAGCCCTGAAACAACTGTTGACTTATACGCGGCATGAACTTAAGAAACAAGCTATTTATATCGAAATAAGAAACTTCAAAGATTTTTCCGGATTTAAAAGCAATTTTGAAAAAGCAGGTTTCAGCTATTTCCCGCATCTGAATTTTCATGTACCGACTCCTGATCTGGAAACTTGTCTGAAGAATCTGCATGCCTCCAAAAGACGGGATATTAAGTTGTCGCAAAAAAACGGGGTGGAGTGGGGATTATCCTCATCAAAAAAGGATCTTGAAAGTTTTTACTCCCTGTTGAAAAACTTATATTCCACAAAAGTTAAAACACCACTGTTCCCGGTAGAGTATTTCGAACGGTTAATGGATCGTCCGAACGGAAGAATATTTATTGCAAAATACAACGATGAAGTAATCGGGGGTAGCGCCTGTGTCGCATTTGACAATAGGATACTGTACGAAATGTTTGTTTGTGGCATGGATGGAAAGTATAAAAACATTTATCCCTCAACGGCAGCTACCTGGGCTGCTATTGAATATGCAGCAGTAAATGGTTATGATTATTTCGATATGATGGGAGCGGGCAAACCCTCTGAAAGTTACGGGGTTCGCGAATTCAAATCCCGCTTTGGTGGAACACTGGTGGAATATGGCCGGTTTCTTTGTGTAAATAATGTTTTATTGTACAGGCTTGGTGAATTTGTAGTACGTATGATTAAAAAACAGAAATAATGAACATTCTGATGGATATTGCGCATCCTGCACATGTACATTTACTTAGGAATGTGTATAAGGAATTAATTAGCAGAGGACACAAAGTTATTGTAACTGTTAAGGAAATTCCGGCAGCAAAAAGTTTGCTCGAAAATTATAAAATACCTTATATATATTTGGGTGGTAAAAAAGATACCATAGCTGGCAAGGCTTTTTTCCAGTTTATATACAATATCAGAATACTGAAACTCGTTATCTCTGAGAAAATTGATATTGGATTCTGCTCCTCTATGACAATTGCTCATATTTCGCGTATCAGCAAAATGAATTCAATTCTGCTGGATGATGACGATGATGAAGTGGAACCTCTTTACGTAAAATATGCTCATCCTTTTGCCGATGTGATTTTAAGTCCTGATTGTTTGAAGAGAAAATCATCAAAAACGATTTACTACAGCGGATATCATGAATTGGCTTACCTGCATCCCGGCAGGTTTACACCAGATCCGGAAGTATTGACTGAAGCCGGACTAAAAACTTGCGATACCTATTTTCTGCTCCGCTTTAATGCTTTTAAGGCACATCACGATGGAGGAATACAGGGATTGTCACTCGAAAATAAACGGAAACTGATTATCTTGCTAGAACGATACGGAAAAGTGTTTATTACGACTGAGAGCGATATGGACGAGGAGTTTAAAAAATATCAGTTGAGAATATCACCGGAAAAAATCCATTCGCTCATTTATTATGCAACCATGCTCATCGGCGATAGCCAGACAATGACTTCCGAAGCAGCAATACTCGGTACTCCGGCTATTCGTTGCAATTCATTCGTAGGAAGGATTTCATATCTCGAAGAAGAGGAACATGTCTATAACCTCACGTATGGCTTCCTACCTGATAACACCAATGCTATGTTCGACAAAATTGAGGAGATGCTGTCAATCCCCGACCTTAAATCGGAATGGCAGCGCCGACGTCAACGAATGCTTGCGGATAAAATTGACGTAGCCGCATTTCAGGTATGGTTTATCGAAAACTATCCCGAAAGTACTAGAATAATGAAAGACAATCCCGAATATCAGATGAGGTTTAAATGATAAATTATGAATGATAAGTGATAAACGGTAAATCAAATGACTTATTAAACAATAAACTCTTTGCTACTTGATGAACTTTACAAACTTGACGAACTTTATAAACTTGATGAACTTTACAAACTTGATAAACTGCTTATGAAACTCATTCTCGTTGCTGGCGCCCGTCCTAATTTTATGAAAATAGCTCCTCTGATGCATGCGCTGAAGGGACATCCTACCATTCGGCCTGTGCTGGTACATACTGGTCAGCATTATGATGTGAAAATGTCAGGGCAATTTTTCGACGAGTTGAAGATTCCTGCGCCGGATATCAACCTGGAAGTAGGCTCCGCCAGCCATGCTGTGCAGACAGCACGAATTTTGGAAGGATTTGAAAAAGTTTGTCTCGACGAAAAACCCGATGCAGTGCTTGTGGTGGGTGATGTTAACAGCACGGCTGCCTGTACGCTGGTAGCTGTCAAGCTGGGGATAAAAACAATTCATTATGAGGCCGGGCTGCGTAGCGGCGACCGCTCCATGCCCGAAGAAATAAACCGGCTCGTAACCGATGCTATCAGCGATGTCTTTATTACCACCAGCGCCGATGCCGACGAAAATCTGCTGAAGGAAAATATCCCGGCTGAAAAAATCTTTATGCTGGGTAACCTTATGATCGATAGCCTGACCGAACAACTGCCCGCTGCCGGAAAAACGAAGCTTGAATTCAGGCTTCTCAATCGTGCAAAAACAATATGCATTGGTGAGGATTTTAAGGAGAAAAATTATGGTGTGATGACATTTCACCGTCCCGGTAATGTGGATGACCGCGACAGTCTGACTAAACTTGTAAGTATTTGGGGTGGGATATCCGAACGTATTCCGTTGATTTTTCCTGTGCATCCGCGTACTTATAAAAATATTCAGCAATTTGGATTACAGCAAACTATAGATGCTTATCCGCACTTGTATTTTATAGAACCGCTGGGTTACTTGCAGTTTATTCATCTGGTGAGCCGCTCGATGTTTGCACTGACCGATTCTGGAGGCATACAGGAAGAAACAACTTATCTGAATATCCCGTGTTTGACAGTAAGACCGACCACTGAACGTCCCGTCACCGTGTGGGAAGGGAGTAATCAGCTGATTAAAGTGGATGAAATCATATACGAAGTGACTAAAATACTGGATGGTGAAGGCAAGAAAGGAAACACTCCTAAATACTGGGATGGAAAAACAGCCGGGAGAATAGTAGAATTACTGGAACATCTTGAATTTTGAGAATTGATTTGAAATCACTATTGTCCGATAAAGTTTAATAT
>JAFNAU010000204.1 GCA_017860335.1 Bacteroidota bacterium | reverse complement strand
CCCTGAATGTATCCTTTGATGCTGTCGTTGGTCGGATTGCCGTTGGCAAAGCGGTCGGGCATAAGCAGGTAAACGTTGTCAGCTTCGGTAAAACTCTCGCGGTTGGCTGAATTGGGTACGCGTTCTTTCAATTCATATTTCACCAACTGCTTTTTTTTACCATTTTTCAGTTCAATATTGAAAAATCCCGGTTTTGTATCTTTATTAATATTAATGTACAGAAAAATATAATTCGGATTATCGGTCAGTTTCTTATTCGTAATAGTTATACCCGGATAATTGATTGACACATCGCATTTGGAAATATCCAGTCCATGAAGCATAATCTGTAAATCGGGATTATGCATATTTGTCCACCAGTAGGTTGGTTCAATATGTTGAAGTGATGAAGTCTGCTTTGTCTGTACTTTTGCATGTATATTTAATGCAATTGAAATTGAAAATAAAATCAGAATTGTCTTTTTCATAATTATTCGTTCAGTAGTTTTCGATTTTCATTTTCTTGTAAAATAGTGATTTGCTGTATTGCAATTCGATTTAGTTTTATCAATCTTTCGCTTTGTGGCATTTTTTCATTGATAAAAAGTGCATTCATGTTTTCAAGGTTTGACAAGCAAATCAGTTCGTTTATCGTAGCATAATCTCTTATATTGCCTTTCAATTCGGGGTTCTCGTCGCGCCATTGTTTTGCTGTTTTGCCAAATAGTGCCATATTTAACACATCTGCTTCGTTAGCATAAACAAATGAAATTTGAATGTCAGAAAGCATAGGTGGTATCAGATTACATTTTACGGCATCGGTATGTATATGGTAGTTTAATCTGGCAAGTTCTCGTTTAACACTCCAACCGAGTTGTTTTTGTTCTTCGTCTTTGAGACGTTGAAAGTCTTTAATAATATAAATCTTAAATTCGGGGCTAATCCACATAGCGAACTCAAATGCAATGTCTTTGTGAGCATAGGTGCCACCATATCTGCCTGCCTTTGCCCGGATACTTATGGCGTTGGTTTTTTCAACAAACTCCTTTACACTTATTTTAAATCGGTTTAGACCGGATTGACTTTTAATTATGGCGAATTCGCCATAATTAAAAGTTGGATTGTATATTTTTTCCCAAATACCAATATATTCCAGCGTATTTCTATTTCGCAACCAATCAGTCACGAAAAAATCGCCGTCTTTCGCTCTAAGCATATCTGTTATACAAATATAATCTTCATTGTTTATTTTGAGGACATTTATTTCGGTAGAATTTACACTTATTTTTGCCATAAAAAGGGTGTTGATGAAAACAATAAAATTGCGAAAATTAACAAAATCAACGATTTAACTAATATCTTGCTCTATTTAAAGATTTGATCATGCAGCTTGTGCTATTTGTTCAACTATTGGAGTTATTCAAATTGCCCATACTTGTTTCGTTATTTAGTGAGGGGCTTATTTCCTTTTTATATGAATTGGATCATCCTTATCTTCCACAATCAGCGTCAATATTCCGGCTAAAATCATAAATCCTCCGCCAAGAACGAGTGTATAAATGGGATGTCCGTGAAACAGGTGTTTGGTGATACTTCCCAGTATGGTCGCTGCCAAAATCTGCGGTAACACGATGAAAAAGTTGAAAATACCCATATATGTACCCATTTTCGATGCAGGGAGTGAACCGGTCAGCATGGCGTAAGGCATGGACAGAATGCTTGCCCAGGCGATACCCACTCCAACCATACTGATAATAAGCAAGTCGGGATTTTTAAATAAAATCAATGAGATTAATCCCAGTCCGCCAATTATCAAAGCAACCAGATGCGTATATTTTCTTGAAATTCTCCGGGCCAAAACAGGCAACAGGAATGCCACAGTAGCTGCAAAAAGGCTGTAAGCGCCGAAAAGTATTCCTACCCAGTTGGCGCCTTCATTGTAGAGGGCAGATTTTGTATCGGTAGTGCCGAAATGATATTCGGTAATTGCCGGTGTGGCGTAAATCCACAGGGAGAAAAGCGCAATCCAGGTAAAAAACTGAACCAGTGCCAGTTGTCCCATCGTTTTAGGCATATTGAGCAGGTCGGTCATGATTTCCACCATACCGTTGGTTTTATCTCTGTTTCGAAGCGCAGCCACTGCTAAAAACAAAATCGCCACCAGCAAAAATAATCCACCCAACACATAAATCTGAACATCGAGTGTGAAAAAATACACCAGTGCAACGATAATAGCTCCAATCAGTCCAAACAGTAAACCGAATTTATTGAATTTTTCGGGTGCAACCAGAGTGATCGATTTGTTGTCGGTCTGTTTATCAGCTGTACTCTCAGAGGCAAAACTGTTGAGTTCTTCTGGCGGATATTCTTTGGTGGTAAAAATGGTGATAAGAACTGATGTGATAAACACTATTCCACCCACGTAAAATGACCACCTCACCGTATCCGGTATTGCCTGATCGCCAAGTGGTACATTGGAGACTTTAAACCAGTTGGTAAGTATATATGGCATGGCTGAACCGGCAACTGCACCCAGCCCGATAAAAAAACTCTGCATGGAGAATCCGAGCGTGCGTTGTTCGGAAGGCAGCATATCGCCGACAAATGCCCTGAAAGGTTCCATTGAAATATTGATCGATGCATCCATTATCCAAAGCAGTCCGGCTGCCACCCACAAAGCCGGGGAATTTGGCATTAACAGGAGCATGATTGAAGCCAGGACAGCTCCGGTCAAAAAGAACGGCTTTCTTCTACCCAGCCGGTTCCATGTTTTATCGCTCCAGTGACCTATTATAGGCTGAATAATCAGTCCGGTAACAGGAGCAGCGAGCCAGAGAATTGGGATATTTCCGATATCAGCACCCAGACTTTCAAATATCCGGCTCACATTGGCATTTTGCAAAGCAAATCCAAATTGAATGCCCAGAAATCCAAAACTCATATTCCATATCTGCCAGAAAGTTAAACGGGGTTTGACGTTTGATGTTTGACGTTTAACGTTTGAGGTTTGACGTTCTACGTTTGTAGTTGTTTTGTTGTTTTTATTTGTCATTTTGTTTTATTTGTCAGAAAACTGAAATTGTAATAGTGAAGCATTGAAATAAAAAAGGTGTACGTTGAACATTAAACATGGTTGAACTTGTTTCCCTTTAATTCTGATTTTTTCAGATAATTCATTAAAGATTTTATTCCTGCAATAATTTTATCAGTTTTTTCATGAAGCGTTTTTCGGTTTTCTTCAGATATATATTCAAAATCGGCAGCACGATAGAGCTGTGACTGTACATCATTACATGAACCCAAAGGAATTGAAAGGAAATTAATAAATTCTTTATTTCCTTCTCTTCCGGACCCTTCAGCAATATTGTCCATAATAGATCGGGATGAACGGGAAATTTGATCTTTTAATGAAAAATCCCGAATGAATTTACCGGTCAAAGTATATGTATGAATTTCTTTACACAATATTTTTGCATTTTTCCAAATTTCCAAATCCTCAAACTTTTGAATAGTCGCCATGACTACTATGATTAGTTGCTAATTAAAAGTCATTCTATGAACTTTGAACATTAAACGTTGAACATCAGACCTTTCTCGTTGTTCCCCTAACCATCAGTTTCGTTTTAATAATGCGGTTGGTGTACTGGCCGTTGGTAGTGCCCCTGATTTTATCAATCAGCAGCCTGGCGGCAGTTTTCCCCACTTCATACCCGTGTTGTTCGACCGTAGTCAGCATCGGGTCACATGCCAGCGCCAGATCGCCACCCGAAAAGCCACAAATGGAAATATCTTCGGGTATCCGGTATCCGGCTTTTTTAACGGCATACAGAATTCCGGATGCACAATGGTCGTTAATAGCAAAAAAAGCATCGGGACGATCGCTTCTGCTCAGCACTTCAGGGGTAAGATTTATGGCAGCTTCACGGGTATCGCATACGTACATAAGCGATTCGTCCACCTTAATATTGTGTTTTCGTAAAGCATCCAGGTAACCGTTTTTCCGGTTTTTCGAAATTTCTAGATGCAAAGGAGAACTGTAGAATGCAATCCGACGGCATCCGGTTTCTATAAGATGCTCTACTGCCTGCAT
>JAFNAU010000036.1 GCA_017860335.1 Bacteroidota bacterium | reverse complement strand
GATAATTGGTGATATTGCCGGTCCTCGTTTCGAGTTTAATAACTACCGGAGAAACTTTCTGAAGACGTAAACCGCACATTAATAAATTTTTATAGTCTTCTGAATAAACAAAATATTTACACCGAAATATGTAGCCAGATTGAAAAATTGTTTTCGGCGGAGCAGGGATAAATCAGGCTTAATTTAAACTCTCATAAACCGTTGGATAGCTTTTTCTGCTTACAGAAATAGTATCATTTTCATTTTACACATCGCAGTTATTTCCTCTGTCAGAAAAATTCGAAAAAAATCTGTATTTAAATTCGACTTTCTCACATACCGTCCGTATAACCAATGAAGACAATTAAAAGCAGATGGATCAAACAGAAATAATCAACATCGTTAATCAATGCCGCAAAGGTGACGGTTCATCTTTCAGATTAATTGTTGAAGAATATCAGTACATGATTTATCAGCTTGCTTTCAGGATGCTCTGTCATGAGGATGAGGCTAAAGACATTGTTCAGGAGACATTTATCCGGGCGTGGCAAAACCTTTCGAAGTACCGGCCAGAAATCCGGATGAGTACCTGGCTTTATACGATTGCCACCAATCTGTGTATCGACCGGCTGAGGCATAAACGAAATGAAAATACAGATACGGACATGCATGAACAGCTTAAATATTTTGCTTCGAACGAGAATATTGAGCAGCATCTGATAAACTCAGAACAGGCTCAACTGGTTCTGGCATTGACGCATCAGCTCACGCCCAAACAGAAAGCTGTATTTACCCTTCATTACCTGGAGGAACTCGATACCGCTGAAATTCAAAAAATTACCGGACTATCTGCTGAAAAAATCAAAAGCAATTTGTATCTGGCGCGTAAATCAATCAGACAGAAATTAGAATTATTGGATCATGAATAAAGAAAAGTTTGAAATTGTTACTGACAATTTGCGGAAACAGCATCCTGATCTTACGGATGAGAAAGCGCTCACGGAAAGGATAATGCGCAATCTGCAATCTCCCCGCACGGATAACCGGCAACGGATTATTTATCTAATCCGTACGGTTACAGCCATTGCTTCCATCCTGCTTCTGGCATTGTATGTCGTTCAGACGGCTCCACAGAACGAATACCGTGTTTCCGAAAACCGGAACAGCGAAATAGTACTACAGAAAGAATCTTACAACCGTTTTTCCGGTCTGAATTCAAAAACCACCGTTAAACTTTACCGCGAATATCTTTCGGAGAACATACAGAAAAACAACAAACTGAAAGCGCTTAAAAATCAATAAATCAATCAGGGCGTAAAACCGGACATATTTAAAACTTCAAGTTCGAACCGAATATTAAAAAACCAATTCTTATAGTATGAAACGAGCATGAACGCGGAGGTTCACCAAAGATGATAAAAATCTGACATGCGAGTTCCATGTGACAACAAAAAATAAATTTTATACACATGAAAACAACTTTGAAAATAATGCTTTTTTTCGTCATTTTATTGTTGGCAGCCTGCAAGCAATCTTCAGAAATGCTGACTGTTATCAATTCCGACGGATCCTGTTACCGGGAGATAACGGTAAATGCAGATTCATCGATGATGGTAGGCAAAACCCAACCGGCTTTTGTTGCCGAAACAGACTCATCCTGGACGCTCTCCTGGAAATACTCAAACGAAGATGCCATTCATACCGATTTTCCTCTGACAGCTCAAAAATACGATTCCATTATCCGTAATCACAAACGTGATACAATTAATGGCGGTTCTCTGCAGATTATAGCCCGAAAAGATTTCAGTTCAGTAAAGGAAATGTCGGAAAAGTTTCACTATGTTAAACAGGAAAATAAACCGGATTTGAATCCTGAATACTATTTTGAAAAGAAATTCCGTTGGTTTTACACCTATTACACCTATCGTGAAACTTATAAAAAGCTGCTACTGAATTTTCCTGTTCCCCTGGAGAAATATCTGAAAGAGGAGGAAGCCAACTACTGGTTTAATGGTTCGCCTGATATTACTAAAGGCATGACTGGGATGGAGGCACGTGATTACCTGGGCGATCTGGAAAACAATTTTAATAACTGGCTGCTAGACAATTACAGGACCCGTACTTTTGACGAAATAGTAAAAAATTACGGTAAGATGAAAAATCCTCCGGTTACGAAAGAAAAACTGTTTTCATTAATGGATACGATTGTACCGCTGGGTAAATTATCTGTCGATGATGACAAAAACGATCTTGAAAAAATGTTGAATGAGTATTTTAAAACAAATGCTTTCTCCGTATTCTGGAACGGAAAAGACAGCATTATGAAAAAAACGGAGGATAATTTTTCTGAAACACTGGGAGCAACATTAGGTTTTGATAATTTACAGTACAAACTGCGCATGCCGGGCAAAACACTGAAAACAACAGCTTCTGTTGCCGGTGGAGATACACTGGAGTGGAAAATCAGTTCCAACCGGATGATTACCGGTGATTATGTGATTGAGGCGCAATCCCGGAAGACAAACACCTGGGCATTTATTCTGACAGCGGTCATTATTTGCATTGCAATAGGAAGTTTCGCTTATAAACCACGGAAATAAGATATTTGTATAATATCTGTTTCATTTCTCTTATTAAATATGTAACTTTGCAATCAAATACTGACTTATTCTAATAAAGTGTTCGTAAAATCCCGTCAGCGGAAATTTATTGGCACTTCAAACAAAAAGACACACACATGACCATCCGACAACTATCCGTTTTCATGGAAAACAAACCGGGTTATCTGAATGAAGTACTTGCCGTGCTTGCCCGTAACAATATTAATATTAACGCGTTAACCATTGCCGATACAAGCGATTATGGAATTGCCCGTATTCTCGTTTCCGATCCGCAGCTGGCGCTGGATAAATTGCACGAAAAGAATTTTGCCGTTCGCATTCACGATGTACTTTCGCTTGAAATGGGCGCCGCGCCGGGTTCACTGTATAACATCCTCAATTTATTTGCAACAGCCAATATCTCCATTGAGTATGTATATGCTTTCAGTTACGGTTCAAAATCCATCGTGGTTTTACGCACTGACAACAGCGAAAAAGCTGTGGAGGTTATCCGGGATAATAAGTTGAAATCCATCACGGAAGACGACCTGAAGTAACCAGAACCGAACTGCTTGCTGCCGGGTTGCAGCAGAAATAATATTAAACAGATTTACAACAATTTTATAATAAATATCTTCCCTCAGGCGGGAAGATTACAGGGGCTTATGATTTGGAATAAAGAGATTGAATGTATGTCACGCGATGCCATGCGGAAACTGCAGGACGAACGCTTGCGCGAACTGGTTGCCAGAGTTTATAACAATGTACCATTCTATCACCGTAAAATGGAGGAAGCAGGTGTAAAACCTTCGGATATTCACGGAATTGATGATATCGTTAAACTGCCTTTCACCTACAAGCAGGATTTACGCGACAATTATCCCTTTGGACTTTTTGCTGTGCCGATGAAGGACATCGTGCGTGTTCACGGCTCGAGCGGAACGACCGGAAAGCCGACTACGGTTGGCTATACAAAGAATGATATCCAAACCTGGAAGGAAGTGGTAGCCCGCTGTTTTACCATGTCGGGTATCGACAGTCACGATATAGTGCAGGTTTCTTATGGTTACGGACTGTTTACGGGCGGTTTGGGAGCTCACTACGGCGCCGAGGAAATCGGTTGCTCGGTTATTCCCATCTCCGGTGGCAATACGCGCCGTCAGTTACAGCTGATGGCCGATTTCGGATCTACCGTATTGGCCTGTACACCATCCTATGCTCTTCACCTGGCCGATGCCATGTCTGAATTCGGATATTCACTCAGTGATATGAAACTCAGAGTGGGCGTGTTCGGAGCTGAACCCTGGACAGTAAATATGCGCAAGGAACTGGAACGCAAATGGAACATTACCGCTCACGATATCTACGGACTGAGCGAAATCATGGGTCCCGGCGTTGCCAACGACTGTATTTACCATAACGGACTGCATATTCACGAAGATCATTTCTTCCCCGAAATTGTAGATCCGGAAACAAAAGAACCGGTGCCTTACGGACAGGAAGGCGAACTCGTTTTCACTACCCTCACCAAAGAAGGAATACCACTGATCAGGTACAATACCCGCGACCTCTCGTCCCTGTACTACGACAAATGTGAATGTGGCCGGACAACGGTACGGATGGAAAAAATCACAGGTCGCAGTGATGATATGCTCATCATCCGCGGTGTCAATCTGTTCCCGTCGCAAATAGAACATGTGCTACTCGATTTGCAGGAAACAAGCGCTCATTACATCCTGTATGTGGACCGTAAAAATAACCTGGATACACTCGAACTGCAGGTGGAATTGGATGAAAACAAGCTGACCGACACTATCCGTGACTTGCAAAACCTTTCCAGGAAAATTGAACATGCCCTTAACAGCGCCATCGGACTGAGTGTGAAGGTGACACTGGTAGAACCCAAAACCATTGCCCGCAGCGAAGGAAAAGCAACCCGCGTAGTGGACAAACGAACCAAAGAATAATTTTTTTACTATAAAACCAGTTTTTATGAAAGTTCTACTAAAAAGTTTTGCATTTCTGTTGCTTTCTGCATTTGTATTCTCAGGTTGTTCTATCATTACCAACGGGATTACCTACCAAAATGATCGGGTGATGGGTACTACACGTTATACCTGGCACGAAACTTTTTACATCAATCAACTTAACGAACAGGAATACGAGCAGGATATATCCCTGCTGAAAGAAATTGATGAAAACGGACAGAGTACTTACACGATGTACGATATCATTTCCATACCCCTGAAAAGTTTTGATATCTCGAATGAAATGTACATCATTATAAATAAGGAAGCTATTCCGTTTCCACTTACGCTGAAAGAAAGACTGTATGACAATGATTTGAAAAACGGTGTCAATTTTCCGGAAAAGAGTTCAGATGCGGTTCAGAATTACAGTATCAATTCCATGAAAGTTACACGTATGATTCATCCGCTTGACGATGAACTTATTGAGAAGATAAGCCGTGCAAAAGCTGTATATCTTCGCTATTATGTGGGTCCCGAGATGATCACCTCCGAAATAAAAGGAATAAAACTTTATTCGCTGAAAAAACTCATCAGCAAAAAATACAAATAAAACAATTACCGGAATAAGAATACAATGATTTCAAAAGAACTGATTGACAGAATTTTCAGACAATTTGGTACTGATGATATTAACCAGCTTTCCATACGGGAAGTAGGGAAACTGGTTTCGATGATAGAGCAGGAGAGTGGCGAAGAGTTTATTCACATGGAAATGGGAGTTCCCGGACTTCCGGCTTCACAGATTGGTATCGATGCCGAGAAAGAAGCGCTTGACCGTGGTGTTGGTGCCGCTTATCCCAATATTGAGGGAATTCCGGTAGCCAAGGAGGAAATCGCCCGGTTTGCGAAACTGTTTATAAACCTCGACATACCGCCTGCGCACTGCGTCCCGACTGTCGGGGGTATGCAGGGTAGTTTTGCCGCCTTGCTGGCTGCCGCCCGCAGCAATCCCGATAAACCCTGTACATTGTTTATCGATCCCGGTTTTCCGGTGCAGAAATCGCAGCTGCATCTTATGGGCGTTCCGTTCAAATCGTTTGATATTCTTCAGTTCCGAGGCGACAAGCTGAAAGCGAAACTGGAGGAATACCTCCGGGAAGGAGATATCTGCTCCATCTGCTATTCGTCACCAAATAATCCTTCGTGGATTTGCTTTACCGAAGAGGAACTGCAGGTCATCGGGGAACTGGCAACCAGATATGATGTGATTGTGATTGAGGATCTGGCCTATTTCGGCATGGATTTCCGGCAGAATTACGGACTGCCCGGCGAAACTCCTTACCAACCCACAGTGGCACATTACACCGACAATTATATTCTCCTGCTTTCTGCCTCCAAGATATTCAGTTATGCCGGTCAGCGCATTGGTATGATGATTTTCAGTGAACAAACCTACACGCGCCGGTATCCCAATCTGAAAAACTATTTCACTTCGGATACACTCGGGCATTTTATTCCCTACGGAGTGTTGTATGCCACCACAGCCGGAACGGCTCACTCTGCGCAATATGCCCTTGCCGCGATGCTCAGAGCAGCCAACGACGGACGTGTGAATTTTGTTGAAAATCTGCATCTCTATGGTGAGAAAGCCCGCCTGATGAAGGAAGCATTCCTGAAACACGGATTTTACATCGTTTACAACGACGATACACGCGAACTGGCTGACGGTTTCTATTTCACCATTGCCTATCCTGGCCTTACCAGCGGCCAACTGATGAACAAATTCCTCCATTATGGCATCAGCGCCATATCACTGGCCATCACCGGCAGCGACAATCCGAACGGGCTGAGAGCCTGCGTTTCGTTTGTCAGACTGGATCAGATCCCCGTGCTCAACGAACGGCTGACAGGCTTCGAACAGGATATGAAATAAACATATATTTTACAGTTAATTACAGGTACTAAGATGAAATATCGCTTTAGTACCTGTTTTTTTATGTACAAATTCCGGATTTCCTGAACTGCGCAGATTAACTTCCATTCATAAAATTAATAAAAAAATATAAAATAAATATTCTGTCAGAGAATGTACTGTTTCAACATTTTTTGTATTTTTACCAAACCAATAATAATTAACAAAAATCTGATAAAAAAACCTAAAACCTGCTCCGGCAGGAAAAATTCACTAACTATGGAAAGCATCAAATCGAACGAAGTCATCGAGTGGGCAAAACAGTTTCTGGATAAAGCAGAAAAGGAAATCAGCCCGCAGGAATTAAAAGAACAGAACAAATACGCCATTCTGGTTCAAAACCCCAACGACAAGGTTCTTTTATCCAAAATGCTGGATGAAAGTTCGCAAATTCACGACAGTAAGAAACTTGCCAGGAGGATGAAAATCCTGCTCAAACGTTATGGAGTACCCGAATTCTTCAATTCATCCGATCATTTTATGCTGAGTTTATTTACTTCTTTCGGTTATTGGTTCGATTTTATTGCCGTTCCTATTTTCAAGAAAAGACTCCGTTCCGAAACATCAGCCATCATCATCAACGAACGCCCCGACCTGCTCACTGAACACCTGGAAGGCCGACGCAGCCAGAATATCGGGCAGAATGTAAACCTGCTGGGTGAAGTTGTACTCGGCGACGGAGAAGCACGGCATCGCTATAAACATTATCTCGAAGCGCTCAAGGATCCTAAAATCAACTATATCTCTGTCAAACTCTCGGGTATCTACGCGCAGATCAACCCACTGAATTACGATCAGTGTAAAAAGGAACTCTGCGAACTGATGGGGAATATCTATCAGCAGGCCATTGATTATCCTTTCATCGACGATGAAGGAGTGCCTTATTCGAAATTCGTTAACCTGGATATGGAAGAATATAAGGACACCGAACAAACGCTCGATGTATTTATCACCACTCTTTCCGAACCCCGTTTCAAAAACCTCACAGCAGGTATTGTGGTACAGGCATACCTGCCCGACGCTGAAAACTTCCAGGCAGAATTACTTGAATTTGCCCGCAAACGTGTGGCCGAAGGCGGAGCACCGCTCAAAATGCGACTGGTGAAAGGCGCTAACCTGCAGATGGAAAGCATCGTTTCGTCGTTGCGCGGTTGGGAAAACCCGGTTTACGACTCCAAGGTAAAAGTGGATGCCAACTACCTGCATATCCTCGACAAAGCCATGTTGCCCGAAAATGCCAGTGCCCTGCATCTGGGTGTTGCCTCTCACAATTTCTTTACCATCGGATATGCTTATCTGCTGGCTAAGAAAAACGGAGTGGAAGATTATGTTACCTTCGAAATGCTCGAAGGAATGGCCAATCACCTCCCGCGTGTGATGCGCAGTCTCGAAAAACAGATAATCCTTTATACCCCGGTAGTTAAAGACGAGCATTTCCTCAATGCAGTATCGTATCTGGTTCGCCGTATGGATGAAAATACCGGTAAGGACAACTTCCTGACCTATTCGTTTAACCTGAAATTTGGCAGCCTGCAATGGAATTTTCTGCAGGAACAGTTCCTTGAAGCATTTGCCATAAAAGATACGATTGATACCACTCCCAAACGGAAACAAAACAGAAATCTGGCTCCGGAACCTGCCATTAATATTACTGAATTTACCGGCGAGCCCGATACCGACTTCGATTTAAAACCCAACAGACTTTGGGCTGATGAAATCCGTAACAAATGGCAAAAAACAGCCGGTGATAAACCTTACCAGATACCGGCTCAGATTGGCGATAAAGAAGTAATGACCGATAAGAAATACCGTTATTATGACCGCAGTCAGGAAGAAAAAATATGTGTTTGCGAAGTCAGTCAGACTTCACTTGATCAGGTGAAGGGAATCATCGCGATAGCCGAAAAAGATGGTTCGGAATGGCGCAAAACCACCCTCGACCAGCGAAATGTCATCCTGCACAAAGTGGCTGACAATCTTGGGAAAAGCCGTGGCGACCTCATTGGCTGTATGTCGGCAATTACCGGAAAGACATTCCCGGAAGGCGATGTGGAAGTTTCGGAAGCTATCGACTTCTGCCGTTTCTATCCGTATTCAATGCGTACATTCGAAAATATCAGCACGCTGAACTATTCGCCCAAAGGCATTGTCCTCGTTATTCCGCCCTGGAATTTCCCTACTGCTATTCCAGTAGGTGGTGTGGCTGCCGCACTGGCTGGTGGTAACACGGTTATCCTGAAACCTGCCACTGTTGCGTTTCCCGTTGCCTGGCAATTCGTTCAGTGTTTCTGGGAAGCCGGTGTGCCCAAAGATGCCCTGCAGGTAGTATGCCCCGACAGTCGTGAAGCGCTCAGTCACCTGACTTCACATCCGGCAGTGAAACACATCATCATGACCGGAGGCACCGATACCGCTTTCCGCATCCTCGAAAACAATCCGTTTTGTCCGCTCTCAGCTGAAACAGGCGGAAAGAATGCCATCATACTCACCGCCAGCGGCGACCGCGACCATGCCATTCAGAATGTGGTGAAATCTGCATTCGGCAATGCCGGACAAAAATGTTCAGCCTGTTCGCTCCTGTTGCTCGAAAAGAGCGTGTACGATGATCCGACATTTAAACCAAAACTGATTGACGCGGTAACCAGCATCCGTACCGGCAGCGCCTGGAACGGAACCAACATCGTGGGTCCGATGGTGGACAATAAAAACGAAAAACTGCTGCATGCCGTTAATAACCTCGAAGAAGGCGAATTCTGGCTGGTAAAACCCGAATTTACCGATAAGGATGGCTATATCCTCAAACCCTGCGTTAAATGGGGTGTAAAACCCGACAGCTATACTTTCCGTACAGAGCTTTTCGGACCGCTGCTGGCAGTAGTTTGTATCGACAACCTGCAGCATGGTATCGATCTGTTGAACAAAAAGACTGATTTCGGCCTAACATCCGGACTGCAAAGTCTCGACGAAAACGAACGCCGTCTGTGGAAAGATTCCATCGAAGCCGGTAATCTGTATATCAACCGCGGAATAACCGGAGCCATCGTTCAGCGTCAGCCCTTCGGAGGTATGAAACGCTCCGCCTTCGGTGGTGGCATCAAAGCCGGCTCGGTTAATTACGTGTCGTGTTTCGTTAACTTCACGGAAAACAGCAAGATGCTTCAGTTAAATCCGGCTAAAGCCTCTTTCGAAACACTAAAAGGACAACTGACAGTCGAAGATTACAACCGTCTCTGCTATGCTTCCGAAAATTATAAGCAAGCGTGGTCAAACGAATTCTCGCAGGAAAAAGTAACTCAGCAACTGATGGGCGAACTCAACACATTCCGCTATCTTCCGCTGAAAAATATCATTTTCCGCGTGTTGCCCGGCGATAACAATGCCGATATGCTGATGGTGGTTCTTGCAGCCCATACGTCCTGCACACCGCTTACTGTCAGCATCAGCGCTTCAGATGAAAAACTGAAACTGCTCCATACATTGTCGGTGAATGATATTACGATCGTAAAACAGTCGGATGAGGAGTTTGTAGCCGATATGGAAAAATACGACCGTGTTCGCTGCTGCTCAGCCGCTTTACCCGAAAGCTATTATCAGAAAGCGGCCAAACTTGGCAAATACATTGCTGTAACCCCACCGCTTGTGGAAGGACGGGTTGAGTTGCTCCACTACCTGAAGGAACAAAGCATTTCGTACGAATACCACCGATACGGCAGCTTTACCGAAGAAGACGCTGCAATCTGATTGATAAACTGACAACAAACCGGAGTTTCCGGTCAATAAATAGAAAAGGACTAAGCAGGGGTGTAAGTACCCTTCTTAGTCCTTTTTGCTTTCCTGTATGATAGCCGACTGTTGCTTTAGAAATTTATTCGCGTAATACATGTATAAAAATTATTGGCGTCCGGTATAAATAATTCAAGTGAGTATATGTTATTGAAAATCCGAATAATATAGATTATCACTATTGTCCGATAAAGTTTAATATTTTACCACTCTGTGGCAAGAAATCTTATTTTTCACATCTTACTACAAAGATTTAGCCACTCTGTGGCTATTTTTGCAACAGCGTTGCGAAATATTTGTAGCGATTTGGTAACTACAGGCGAGCAAGCCCTGGCAGGGCTTAATATTTTTATTTGTTTTGATTACAGCAAATTACAAATATGTTTATGTTTTTTATCGGACAACAATAATAGATTATAT
>JAFNAU010000301.1 GCA_017860335.1 Bacteroidota bacterium | reverse complement strand
GTGAATTAAACCTAAATAATAGTAGCAAAAATACAATAAAAGGGGATCCTTAATTTTTTTTGTTTCCAGTAAATCAGCTGCTGCTTTTATCGGTTCGTAGGCCGTACTATCGGTCACTCCCATGCGGTAACGCACCAGTCCCTGGTATATCAGCGAGCGGGCATAGGTGTCCGGATAGGTTCGCTTATGTCGCGACAGCATTCGCACCGTTGCACTTATCAGGCTGTCCGATGTGAAATTGTAATAGGTTTTGTCCAGGCTTATCACCTCCAGGAGCTGATAGTAACCGCGGTTGTAATGCGAGAGTCTGGCGGGATGGAATAGTTTCAAACTGTCGGCCGCGGCTTCGGGCTTTACTGTCAACAAACTGTCCAACTTGCTGAGATGCTTCAGGTCAGTCTCAGTGCGTTGCTGGTTGCATGCCGCGAACAACAACGCTGTGGTCACAATAAATATATAGAGCAACTTTTGTTTATTCATCATGCAGGATTTTATGTTTTTTTAAATTCACAAAAATAACAGTTAAAATCCAAAAGCAATGATAAATTTCAAAAAACAAACACATTTTCTGCACAAAATCGCAACAAGGAAGTGCTTAGGGTAATGTTCCAGCTTGGTTTTTTTAAGCAAATGTCCTGATAATAACTCTGATGCATCTGCATAAAGCACAAAACTCTTTTTTAGCTTTTAAGATACATCAGAAGGAAAATATAAAATTACTTTTTACCCGTCAATGGATGATAGTAGCTTTGAGGTATTACTTTTCCCCCTTTCCACCGTTACTTTTCCGATCAGCAGTTTGACAAAGGTACTTCACCATGTCAAATCCGGAAGGAATAATACTGTCTCCATATTTTACATTTGAATAAGGAAGTCTGGAGAAAAAATTTCCTCTAAGGCCATACGAAAACATCTGTCCGCACTACATAACAATTTACCAACTTCAAACGGGGTTGAAAAGATTTCTGCATCTTTCATTACCCGTCTCATCAACCAAACACCTGCAAATTACAGTGTGTTTGGTTGATTGACAGGAATTAAATAAAACGAACACTTATAAAAAACATGAATAAAACAGATAAATTAACGTGAGTTCGATGTAAGATATGCTTTTTAGTATGAAAATAAGGTAATAAGGTTCAGATCATATACAAATTCAAATGCTACTAAGGTTGAAATATTAAAAATAAAGTCTTTTATCGCATCTAAGAACCTGATTTCTTTGGATAAACCTTAGTAGCAATCCGGAAAACCGGAATTAAAACCTTATTAACTTATTATTTATCAGCTTTCCATGACTTCTGGTATGGGGTTGAAAATGCAGCCTCGTAGAGGCGATATTATGGTAGAGTAATATTGGCGATGCAAATTAAAGCCTCGTAGAGGCGGCATTATAAAAAGTCAAGACGACTTCTATAATTGGTATATTGGCTACGTGTGTAGTTGATGCATAATTTCTATTTTTGTTTTTTTCATAAAGGTAAATCTCTTTTCCCACGACAAATACTCAACCCGGAGCATCAGTACATATTGTTGACACGAATTACAAGATATGATTCTGTAGTATATAGCTTGTAATTTTATCCGGAATGAGATCATAGTCATAAAATTTACCGATATGATTTAGTTTACTAGTGTTATTTGACGTTTATAGCTTTCAGCAATAGTATAACCAACTAATTCCTTTGCTAAGTGAAAAAATAAACTTCTTTATCTTTGTCGTTTATTACAATTTTCGGAGCTAATTTTCATTCGATTTTACGGAGCTAAATTACCGGAAACAAAAATACCTTGCAAGGGTTTTGCAAGGCAGGACAAAAAGTTGATACAAACACACCATTTATATGTCTCACATACTGACATATAGCAACATGAAAGTTGATATTGAAAATGGTTGTTTGAAATGTGTTTTTCTTCAAATATCGTTCATTTCGACATGGTTTAATTCCAATTTTTTCTTCAATTTCAGCTTTCTGCTCGACAAACTTTTAGGATTCGTGTTTAATAAAACACTAATTTGTTGGTGGGGCACTTTCATCACCAATAATGATAAGAGCAATTTTTCACTTTTGTTGAGTAACTGTAATTCTTCTTCGGACAAACGGGTTACTTTACCAAAATCTTCATCTGTCAATATTTCTATATTTTTGGCATGTGCCGTCTCGTCAAATAATTTAAACTCATAATTTACCTTTTCGTGTAAAAACGGCACTTTACTGATATGTGTATCCGTAGTAAGATCATACAAAAATTTTCTAATCTGAGTGTTTCGGGTTGTTATCTGCTCATAGAGCGGCAGTAAGAACTGCTGTTCCGTTATTTGTTGGTCGGTTCTGTCTTTTTCCATTTGCAATCTTTGCTGACGCTCTTCGAGCAGTTGATTGTTTTTTTCGAGCGCCATCGTTTTCTGTTCGTTGAGGTTTCTATAAAGTAAGGCTTTGTTTTCAGCTTCCTTCAGATCGTATTTCTTTTCGAGTGACATAATTTGTTTATCCAACGCTTTTGATGTTGCTTTTTCCTTTAACAGGTAAGCTTTTTTATACGCAGTTGCACTTTTTTTCCATAACTTAAGCTGCTCTGATATTTCACCAATATTTTGATAATAAAAATAATTAAGATAGTAACTTGAATCCTGCTTGCACATTTCAGCTTTTTCAGCATACAATAAAGCGCTGTCTAACTTATTTAATGCCTGATAATTTTCTGAGATTTTAAATAACATTCTGGACAAGTCCTTGTAATTATTATTTGAACTTAGAATCTTCTTGTTGATTTCCAACGCCTTCTGAAATTCATTAGTACATTCGTAATATGTTGACAAAATTTGATTTATGCTGGCTTGTTGTGTATCCGATATGTTTTTGAAATTATTTAAAGTGCCAATATACTGTCTGGCTATGTCATATTTTTTCATCTTCAAATATGTCCAGGTAATTTCACAATAAGTGTTAAACAAATAATTTTTATCACCGTACTGCCTTACCTTTTTAATCGCTTTCTCATAATACATGATACTGTATGATGAATTATTGTTTTCGTTGTGAATTAAGCCTAAGTAATAATAACAAAAA
>JAFNAU010000035.1 GCA_017860335.1 Bacteroidota bacterium | reverse complement strand
CGTTCGGGCGACATGGCTCCCCATCCATCAAGACCCTGATTGACTTCAATCACACGTCCTTTGCGGTGTGCACCGATGGTTACGCCACCACCCAGGTGTGCCACGACTAAGTTGAGATCTTCGTAGCGTTTGCCAACTATAGAAGCATGCAGACGGGCGGTAGCTTTATGGTTGAGGGCATGGAAAATCGTCCTTCGGGGAATTTCGGGCATACCGCTGATACGGGCTACATCGTCCAGTTCGTCCACAGCCACCGGATCAGCAATATATGCTTTACATCCAGGTATTGCCGAAGCAATCTTTTCAGCCAAAAATGCTCCGAGATTGCTTGCATGTTCGCCGCGTTCATGTTTACGCAAAGTTTCGAGCATATCTTCATTCACTTCGTACACTCCCGACTCAACCGGTCTGATACCGGAAATCGAACTGATCAAGCACATGTTCGTATTGCGTAACTTCGGTGGTACTGTGACGTATGGTAAAGACGGACTGTTGCTGTTCCTCTTCATATACAGCAATTTTGGTAGATGTGGAACCCGGATTAATAACTAATATTTTATGCATAATTATTTTTTCCGACAAAGATAAATGAAATAGCGGAATGAGGTGAGATGTTCGTTAGTTTTTTTTAAAAAAAGAGGGCAGAGAAGACCTCTACCCTCGTAACGGAGAAAATATGTTTAGAAATAGTCACACACCGAGTGAGGCTGTCATTTCAACTATTTGATTTTATCAGCCATTCCTGCAACCGGTTGTCGGCTGTAGCAGCACTTCCTCCCTGTATGGCTATACCCGGCAAAAGGATTGAATCTGGACAAAGTTTCCGGATATCGGTTTCGCTGTGACCAAATCCGCCACCCTCGTGAGTGCAGAATGGTATAATTGTTTTACCCTTAAAATTGGCAAACTCGAGAAAAGTTCGTACAGCCATGGGGAAAGTGCCCCACCAGTTGGGATATCCAAGATAAATTACACTGTAATTCTCAATATCTTCAATATATTCAGCCAATACGGGACGCGCGTTAGTTCGCAACTCATTTCTGGCTATTCGCGTTGTCTCCATATAATCGCTGGGATAATCCGCTGCTGTGCGTATTTCAAATAAATCACCTCCCGTAATCATCTGTATCTTTTTGGCAATAACTTCGGTATTACCCACCTGCAGATTTACTACTTTTCCATTCAGGTAGTTCATCCCCCTGCGCGAGAAATAAGCAATCAGTATTTTGTTATTTCTTTTTGACATTCGTGTAATCACTTTTTTATCTGACAAAATATAATAATGTAAAAACAACAGAAAAAAGAATTGGTTTGCCCTGCAACTGCAAAAAATATGTAATAAAACCGAAAGGTGATAATTATCGTATATTTTTTTATTTTTTAAATCTACTTTATAATTTCGGAATTTTGTATATTTTTACGAGCAACTTAGATCCATTAGAAAAGAAAACTAAGCTACAAACTGTATGACAGTTATCGTTTGATTTGCAGCACAGTAATACAGGGAAAGAAGCCTTTATGAAAAATAATCTTTATATATTGTTCGGATGCATATCTGTGTTTTTATGTTACGCATGTAATAAATCGGCTGTTACATCATATCCTGAGCCGCTGATAAATGCTATTAGTCTTTTTTATCAAGAAAATCAGAATGAAAAAGTATTGGCAGAACTTGATAAATTGAGCGGTCTGCAATCATCAGACGAAATTGAAAGAATGGCTGTGCTTTTCAGGACAGCGGCGCTCTGTGAGAGCGAAAAAACGGACAATGCATCTGCACTGTTCAGAAGTATTCAACCCATACTTGACAACGACCGGTTTATGTTCTGGTACAACAGCATCAAGGGACTGATATTATTCAGACAGGATGACCTTGTCAATGCCTATGAGGCACTGCTAAACACCATAAATTCGCGACACAAGGATATCAGGGCACTGGCACTAAACGAGCGGATACTTGCCCGAATTTCATTTTTACTTAGCGATCAGACCAAAGGAATTGAATGGCTAACTCTCTCCACCAAACATTTTGAGCAAGCAGGGCTCGAAAAAGGGAAAGCCATCAATCTGAAATCGCTGGGCAGATTTTACATGAATAATGGTAGCTACACAAAAGCCCTGCATACATTTAAAACTGCTGAAAGAATTATTTCCAAATACGATGACAAAGAAGAGACTTTTTACATATATGTAGGTTTAATTGATTATTGCCTCCTGACTAATCAACTACCGGAAGCCCGTTATTATGCCAACAAATGCCTTAACCTGAGCAAGCGTATTTCAAAAAACTCATTTTACTCATTGGCATACAACAACATGGCAGAAGTTGACATAAAATCAAACAAGAATGATGAAGCTCTGGAATATCTGAATAAAACCCTACAACTTCCGTCCAATTACCTGGCGGCAACTATCCGCCAGACTTATGCACATGTAAAGTTATCGGATATTTACCTTACTAAGAACATGCCTTTCAAGGTACTGCAACATTTATTGATTGGCAGTCAATCCCTGCCTCACAGCGGTTATCTTGAACTAAAACAGCAGACCTATTATAAACTATCCAAAGCTTACTGGGCTGTAAATAATTTACAGTCGGCATATGCGGCTCTCGACACAGCCAAGTTATTCCAGGACAGTACCTCCAATTCACTCATAAAAAGTATAAAAGATTTATACGACACCAATATAGAACTCACTACCGCGACCTTTAATCTTCAGAAATCAAAAGCTTCCGGACACAAGCATCTAACCATCGCTTTCATCACCATTATTTTTCTTGTAATTACGGGGATAATAACATCTTTCTTAAACAGACAGCTACACAAAAAAAATAAAGTGCTGATATCTCTTGTTCAGAAAAACATACAACTTGCAGAGGATGAACGCAAATTGAGGCAATCGCAACTGGAAGATAACAAACGAAAAAATACAAGAAAAGCATCGGAGAATAATGACAAAAACCTTCAACTCTTCGAACTGCTGACGCTCTGGCTTGAAACAGATAAAAATTTCAGCCGTAAAGATCTTACGCTCGATACCGTAGCCAAAGGACTTAACACCAACCGTGAATACCTCTCCCGTGCCATCAGCGAACAAGACATCCGGTTCAACGACCTGATAAATAAATACCGGGTAGAAGAAGTTATTGCCATCTTTTCAGATCCCCACAACCGCTCAAACAAATTCAATCTGGCTGTGATCGGTAATATCGCCGGCTTCAATTCCAACTCCGTGTTTATTGATGCATTTCGTAAACAAACAGGTATGACTCCCGCGCAATTCCGCAGCAATCTCAATAAACAATCCGACAGAAGAAAATTTTAAAAATTTCTTATTCTGCAACTTATAGTTTTGAATTGTACAATTCGAAAAACAAATGTTTTGATTTCATTTTAAGTTATAATACCTTTGGTGTGTAAATAGTTCGAGCTTTAAGTGTTGTGTATGACGAACTGAACTTTTACTGATATTAAGTCAATAATGTTTGTTTACGTTTATTTCACACGTCAATGTGAAGTTGTTATTAAAAGTTCCGGTGAATATTCGCCGGAACTTTTTTATACATCGCCTGTATTAACTTCAGGGAAAACATTGAAAATGTTGAGAGAATTTGCCAACTCAAATATTCAATCGTAGTTTTGTGAATTCATAATCTATTCAGAATTCTGATGACCTTGATTTGTGTAACGAATAACCGGATTAGCAGGAATTTTGAAGGAATAAAATTAAAATGAGAACAGCCGTCGGAAATAATCAACAGAAATAAAATGTAACAATGATAAAGAAAATAATCCTTACAACAATGATACTGCTTGCCGGTTTCACCTCTGCCGGAGCTCAGCAACAATCTGTAATCCGCGAAATTCTGAGCCGCGCAGCCAGTGGGAAGGTAACTGAGATGCAGAAATTAATCCACTTTGACGATGTTCAGGCCAGAGAACTCGAAGCTATGGAGTTCCAATACCTGCTCAATATGGAGAAAGTAGAAACCGGATGCCGCTGCCGGATACAAAAACGGAGGGATAAGCTTAACAGACAAAGAGACATCAAATTACAAAAAATCCTTACCCGTGAACAGTATTTGAAATACGACGCACTCGATAAGGATAAAATCCGCAAACTACCCCTTCGATTGACTGAGTAAAAAAACGGGAGGTGATGTTTTCACATTCCCTCCCGTTGTATTCTTTAACTGCCTGATTACCGCACAATATTCTGCATTTGCGGTGGCAGCGATTTTACTTTCACATTGTCCAGAATAACCGCTTCCCTGCGCACATCGCGTGGATTTTGAAGCTTCACAGGTGTTTCGCGCATCGCTTTTACACGACTCATCCCGATTTTTTGTACCGGTTTGTAGCTTACGTCACCAGTAATGAGATAAAGAGCCTGACCCAGATACACATCAGCCGGATCGCCAATAGCAGCCCAGTTGCTGATATAGCCAAATCCCTCTTCTAATGGATAATCTGGCTGCAGATATCCCGGAGAGGAAAAATCTTCACCACGAGCATTAGTATATTTGGCCACAATAGGCTGCATCCCCCAATTGGCCAGTTTCGTTTTTTCGGCAGCGCTCAGCGATGTTTCACTATAAATATTCAGGCCGATATTGCTGTCGTATGGATGAATGGTCCACGAAGCGGTAAATTTTCCCCCAGTATTCTCGCCTACATGTACCACATCCATATAAGGTTTCAGACAGTACGTGGTCAGTTCGGAAGCCGAATATGAATCGCCGGTTGCGATGATATAAACTTTATTCAAATTCAGATTTGCTTCCATTGGATCTTTCTCTTTTTCATCGTACACACCCAGATTATCGGTGCGGCTCCATTTTTCCTTATCGAAATATTGGTTCAGAAAGTTGTTGTATGACATAATCACCAGTGGCGATTTCTTTTCCACTACCGTTGCCGGTGCAATCAGCGAACAGAGGTAGTTGGCTGCAGTTACCGCACCGCCATGATTGTAACGCAGGTCGAGAATAAGGTCAGTCACTCCTGCATTTTTAAAACGGCTGAAAGTGTTGTACAGACTATCATTGTAATTGCTGATAAAATCAGTGTAAAACAAATATCCTATCCGCTTGCCCCCATTATTAAAAACATTGGAATAATATACAGGATTTGTCTGAATGGTTTCGGGAGTGACATTTGCTACATGATCAAACGTCAGCTGTCCGTCGGATATTTTATATATGGTTAATTCCGTCGTACTGTTGCCGTACAGCAGCATGTAATTATTTTCGGTGATTGGCTGTCCGTTAATTTTAGTAATAATTCCCTTTCGTCCAATGCCTGCTCTGGCTGCAGGACTATTGGGAAACACATATTTAACCACCGCGTAATATTCTGTTCTTGCTTCGTTGGCGGCTGCAAAGGTGAGCGAGAAGCCGAACGATTTTGGCTCGCCACTGAAATCGGACAGCAAACTTTGTACATCGTCGGTGATAAAGGACCACCCGTGTTCTTTGTCCAGACTACTGAGCACGCTTTCGAAATATACTTCCGGGTCGGAATCAGCCACAGTGGGTTTATTATTCTTCATTTCGTCGGCCCAGAGATAATAGGTCGATAACCCGTCGTACACAAATTGTGTAACTATATTCACATCATCGGATACCGGATCTTTCGTTTTACACGAGGTAAGGACTGTAAGCAGTGCCAGAAAGGTAATAAAAACAGATTTTTTACTCATAATTTTAAATTAAATAAAAGAAAATTGTCTGCGAAAATACAAAAGATTTCGGATTGTTAAAGAAAATTTCTACATTAATTTCAAGATTGAAGTGTCGGATGTTAGATTTTCAATCCGAATTAAAACCATTCGTCGGAGAAATTGACCAGAAACACCTGTCCGGTGGCACGGGTAAGCGCCGTGTAAAACCACCGGTAATACTCGCGGTTGATCTGATCTTCGGGCAAATAACCGTGATCGATAAACACAGTTTTCCATTGTCCGCCCTGTGCTTTGTGACAGGTTACCGCGTAGGCAAATTTAACCTGAAGTGCATTGAAGAATTCATTTTCCAGAATTTTCTTAAACAACATTTTCCGGTTGGTTATTTCGGGATAATCCTCGGCTACAGCAGCAAAGAGTTTATTAGTCAGTTCGTTCATACCGGCGGGATTTTCGGCTTGCAGACTTTCGAGCCAGATGCGGGCATCTATTTCCCAGCCGTAATCAAGCGATCGCAAGCTTAAATCCACAAAGTGAAACCCGTATATTTCGCGGTACTTACCGATGCGGACAATTTCGAGCACATCGCCGTTGGCAATGAATTCAATATCCTGATAAGGCTTGTTCCAGAAATAATTATTTCGGGTAACCATCAGCAAATCGCCGTTTGAGAGTTCCTCTTCCTTCATCATCACCCGCGACCGTATTCCGTTATTATACATATTAGCCCGTTTATTCGAGCGGGTAATCACGATGGTATCTTCCACTCCCACTCCATCATATGCCCGCTGTATTTCATCTATCAGATCCGTTCCGCTCAACCTTCGTATGTCCGTAAAGTCTTTCAGCTCGAATTTTGGGTGCTGAGAAATATTCTCTTCGGCCAGATCGAGCCTCAACTGCGTGGCATGATACAGAATGCCGCTTTCAAGTGCCTGTCGAACCACGTGTGTGAGGGTAAATTCATAGATTTTCAGTCCGTACGCTTGCAGTGCACCCGTTTCGAGTGCGGGACTTTGCGGCTGCTCCACCGGAGGAAGCTGTGCTGTATCGCCCAAGAGCAACAGACTGCATTCATCACCGGTATAAACATACTCTATAAGATCATCGAGCAGTCGTCCGCTCCCGAAAGATCCGTCCATGCCGTTGTTGGAAATCATGGAAGCCTCATCTACAATAAAAAGCGTGTGTTTATGCAGATTGTCAGCCAACTGAAAACGGAATTCGGACATGGATTTCTGTCGATAAATCTTTTTATGGATTGTGAATGCAGGAAATCCCGAGTAGCCCGAAAGCACCTTTGCCGCGCGTCCCGTCGGAGCCAGTAGCACGGTTTTTTGCTCCAGACTGTTCAGCGCCCGCACCAGTGCACTTACCACCGATGTTTTTCCGGTTCCGGCGTAACCTTTCAGCAGAAATAGTTTTTCCGGATCAGGTGACATGACAAATTCACCCAAACTTTCAATCAGCAACGACTGTTGTTCGGTTGGTTCAAAAGGTAATTCGTGACGGATGCGCTGGCTGATAAAATTTTGTAACATAGCCACAAAGGTAATCAAACTCTACATGCAGGCAAAAAGCAAATTCTGATTTATTTGAAAAATTACAGGTATATGTTGATAAAACCAAAGATAAATCAATAGTCTCTACTTTTCTGCAACTCACACGTTCTGTTCAATATTTTTTTGTAATTTTGTGTTTTACAAATCAGTTAATGCTAAGTTCTACGTTGCAAACTTAATTTCCAATGAAAAAATTAATTTTATTCCTTATGATTTCATCCCTGGTTGCCTGTGGTGGCTACAAACAAAAAGGAAATGCCACACCTTCGGTAGAAGATTTCAACTACTCGGTCGATAAATTTGCTGATGTAGAAATTTTGCGCTACCGTGTTCCGGACTTCGAAAAACTCTCGTTGAAACAAAAAGAAATGATTTACTATCTGTCGCAGGCTGCCATAGAAGGACGAGATATCCTGTACGATCAGAATAACAAACATAATCTGAGCATCCGCCGCACACTCGAAGCTGTGTATGAAAATTATAAGGGTGACCGCAACGCTGAACCTTTCCAACAACTTACCACCTATCTGAAGCGGGTTTGGATGGCCAACGGTATTCATCATCATTATTCCGAAGATAAATTCACCCCTGCATTCAGTGCTGCCTATTTTGCCGAAACTGTAAAAAGCATTGATCCGGCAAAACTTCCCGTGCAGCAGGGCGAAACGGCAGATCAACTGATTGCCCGAATTAGTCCGGTAATTTTCGATCCCACAGTTTATCCCAAGCGTACCAATCAGGCTGATGGAGTGGATTTGATTCTAACTTCGGCCAATAACTACTACGAAGGAGTTACACAGAAAGAAGCCGAAGATTTTTATGCAAAAATGAAAAATCCCAACGACAGCACGCCCATATCCTATGGTCTGAACAGCAAACTGATGAAAGTGAACGGAAAAATAGTGGAAAAAACCTATAAAGTTGGCGGCATGTACACCGAAGCACTGAGCCGTGTAGTGGGTTGGCTCGAAAAAGCAGCAGCTGTAGCCGAAAATGATCAACAGCGTGACATTATTAATACGCTCATCAGCTTCAACCGTACCGGTGACCTGAAAACATTTGACGAATACTGTATTAAATGGGTACAGGATCTGACTTCACAGGTTGACTTTGTCAATGGTTTTACGGAGAACTATGCCGATCCGCTGGGCTTGAAAGCCAGCTGGGAGTCCATCGTCAATTTCAAAAATGTAGAAGCAACCAAACGCACAGAAATCATCAGCAGTAATGCCCAGTGGTTTGAGGACAATTCGCCGGTCGATAAGAATTTCAAGAAAGAAAAGGTTAAAGGAGTTTCTGCTAAAGTAATTACGGTTGCCATGCTCGGAGGGGACTGTTACCCTCCCACTCCCATTGGCATCAATCTGCCGAATGCCAACTGGATACGCGCTGAGTACGGTTCAAAATCTGTAACTATTGAAAATATTACCGAAGCATATGATCAGGTAGCTATGGGCAATGGTTTTAATGAAGAATTCATGTGGTCGGACGAAGAACGTAACCGTGCAAAAGAATATGCATCGCTCACCAATAATCTTCATACCGACCTGCACGAATGTCTCGGTCACGGTTCGGGCAAACTCCTTCCCGGTACCGATCCAAACTCATTGAAAGCTTATGATTCAACCATAGAGGAAGCACGTGCCGATTTATTTGGTCTTTACTACATGGGAGATCCGAAACTGGTTGAGCTGGGACTGCTGCCCAGCAACGAAGCTTTCAAAGCTGAATATTACCAATTCCTGATGAATGGAATGATGACTCAGCTCACCCGCATCAAACCGGGAAAAAACATTGAAGAAGCACACATGCGTAACCGTCAGCTGATAGCAAACTGGGTATATGAAAACGGCAAAGCCGACAAGGTGGTAGAATTCAGAGTTCGTGATGGTAAAACTTTCGTTGTGGTGAATGATTATAACAAAGTCCGGACATTATTTGGGAAACTGCTTGCTGAAATTCAACGCATTAAATCTACAGGTGATTTCAACGGCGGCCGTGACCTGGTGGAAAAATACGCGGTTAAAGTTAATCCCGATTTACACAAAGAAGTTCTGGCACGCTACGAAAAACTCAATCTGGCGCCCTACAAAGGTTTTGTCAACCCGGTTTATACGCTCGTTACAGATAAAAAAGGAAAAATAAAAGATGTTACTGTGTCGTACACCGAAAATTTCGTTGATCAGAATCTGCGTTATTCCAGAGAGTATTCCAAATTGCCTAACTATAACTAACAGATGAAATCACTGATGATGAAAAAAAGTTTATTATTGCTGATGATAATGGCGGCCATCACCGCTTGTGTTCAAAAGAGTGAAAATACCAGCGAACAGTCTGTGAAAGACTCGGTGACTGTTATTACAGAAAATCATACCGACGTTCAATCCTACAGTTGGTTGGGTGAATATGCAGGAGTTTTCCCCTGCGACGACTGCGAAGGAATTGAAACGATCATCACACTCAGAGAAGACAGCACTTATGTTCAGAAGTCAACCTACCTGGGTAAGGATAATAGTTTTGAAGAAACAGGTACTTTTTCGCTGATTGAACCCGGATCACGCCTCGTACTGAAATCAACCGACAGCGAACAATCGTACCTGCTGGGTGACGATACCCTCACACTTCTCAACTCCGAAGGAAAAGTGACCGAAGGCGAACTGGCCGATGCATATGTGCTGAAGAAAAAAAGCTAACATTAACCAATGAACATATTCCGGATTACAGCTCGTTCGCTGTAATCCGGAATTTTGATTTTTAAGCCAGATTTTTAATTTATTTTGAAGTAAATTCAAAAGCAATAACATATAAAGACTTCTACTTTTAAATCATAAATAACACTTAAAATATCATTTGTATTACCCAAAATTAAGGAAGAATTTTGTTCATTTGCATCTATTCTTTTAATTTTTCATTTTGAATTCCGGACAGCTGGCACATAACTTTTTTCAAATATTTATTTTCAGCTTCAACTACAGCTAACAATATTTATTTATCAATACGACTACTGCACAAAGCATTTTATTCAAGCAAATTAACTCCAAAAATATTTATCCCATGATTAAAGCATTTATTTTCTCATCCTTCAGAAAACACCAATCAGGAATTTCCCTGAAATTGATGCTGATTTTTGCATTCATTTTCGCGGCACACCTTACCCTCTCATCGCAACCCGTTGTGGATTACAACATTCAGGGCATTCCTTTTAATTCCGTAAGTCTGAATGACCATTTCTGGTTGCCTAAAATAGAAATAAACAGAACAGTCACCATCCCGTCTTCGTTCCAAAAATGTGAGGAAACCGGCAGGGTGGAAAATTTCATACTGGCATCGGGCGTCAAAAAGGGAAAATTTCTGACTGTTTACCCGTTCGATGATACCGACATCTACAAAACAATCGAAGGCGCTTCTTTTTCCATGTCTGTACATCCCGACAAAGCGATGGATCATTATGTGGACAGTCTGATAAGTATAGTTGCAGCCGCGCAGGAACCCGATGGTTATCTTTACACAGCCCGCACCATCGATCCTAAGAATACACATAGCTGGGCAGGCAGTGAACGATGGGTGAAAGAATCGGAACTTAGCCATGAGTTGTATAATTCCGGACATCTTTTCGAAGCGGCTGCAGCACATTTTACAGCCACTGGTAAACGTAATCTGTTGAATATCGCCCTGAAAAATGCCAATTGGCAAAATTCTTTATCGATTGCCGTGGCAAAAATCCCAAACAAAACTACTCGCAAAATCATCTTCCCTTTGTGAAACAAACCGAAGCTACAGGACATGCCGTTCGTGCAGGTTATCTGTATTCTGGGGCTGCCGATGTGGCTGCGCTCACCGGAAACAAAGAATATATCGATGCTATTGACAAAATATGGGAGAATGCCGTTACAAAAAAACTTTATATCACCGGTGGTATTGGCGCCCTGCATGCAGGCGAAGCCTTTGGGGCAGACTACGAACTGCCCAATCTGACTGCTTATAATGAAACCTGCGCGGCTATTGCCAATGTTTACTGGAACTACAGGATGTTTTTATTGCATGGAGATGCAAAATATATCGATGTACTTGAACGAAGTCTGTACAACAATGTTATTTC